>JAOUPE010000233.1 GCA_029880025.1 Caldifarciminota bacterium | reverse complement strand
AATGAAGCCAATCCCACCGATGATAATTAGTGCCATCATCGTCAAATTGATTACCGGGTCGCCAACAAAACCAGAAAGAGAATTGGAGAATAACGAAAATCCGGCGTTGCAGAAAGCAGAGATTGAATGAAAGACACTGAAATATAATGCCTTTGCCGGAATTTTGAAGTAAATAAGCCAGCGTAAAAATAGAATCAGCGCGCCGATTAGTTCAGCCAGAAAGGTCATCTTGAAGATATAGAAAATGATATTCAATACATTTCTTTCTTCTTCCATCATATCTTGAACCATTCTTCTCTGGCCTAAAGTGAATCGACCCAAAATAAGCGAAAGAAAAGCCGAGTAACTCATTATTCCTAATCCACCCAGTTGAATGAGAACAAGAATCACAATTTGACCGAAGAAAGAGAAATAATTGGGTGTATCCTGAACAATCAGCCCGGTGACACAGGTCGCCGAGGTTGCCGTGAACAAGGCATCAATCAGATTTGTCCCTTTACCATCAGCCGTAGCCGTAGGAAATGTCAGCAGAATCGTGCCAATCAGTATGACCGAAACAAAACTCAGGGCGACAACTTGCGGTGTGTTCAACCTGATGCCGCGCAGGAAATTGGCAAATTTTCTGGTTCGGGTGAAAACTTTTATCATGACGATAATATGTCTTACTATGATTAAACCGGCACCAGCCCGCAGCGTCACAAGATTCAGGATAAGAGGAATGAAGACTAAAAGGTCGAGCCAGTTACTTTTAAGGTAATTAAACTTGGGAAATGTGAAGTAAAAGGTGAAAAAGGCATCGAGCAGAAATGTGATAAAAATCACATAATCGACAATCAAAGAAATGATAGAAATAGCCGCCGGCAACTTCCATCTTAACCCGGATTCCAGGATGATAAATAGTAAGGCAAACAATGAGAAACTATAGACCCATTTTCTAAAACGGGGCAGCCATTGTGGGATTTCGGTCCCGGTCCGTAGTATTTTAAATCCGCTTAAAAATTTCACCGCTTAGTATAAAATGGTATGGTTACATGTCAACACCGCATTTTAATTTTCCTGAGTAATTTATATTCAGCTATATATCTTCATCTAAATCATTTTCCCGTCGAATCAGATAACTCTTTGTCTTATCTAATGGCTGGTTTTGCTAATTTTAAATATGTCGAAAATATACTAATATTTTTATTGACAACTTTTAAAAATTTATTACAATGATTTGAGGATGTAAACTTTAAAGGATAAAAGATGAGGTTCACAATAATAAACTTTTTTCTGGTCTGTGGAATTATTTTATTATTTTCATCCGGCTGCAAGAAGAAAATACCCAAGACTCCTTATATTCTAATACCAGAATCTACTTATACTGGAGCCAAGACTATCTTGTCGGTTTTTACCACTGACCCAAATAAAGACCGGGTCTATTATATTGTGGATTGGGGTGATGAAATTATTGATACTTTTCCATCTAATGATACAATCCCGTTATTTAGGAGCGGTGATACGGTCCCGGTTTATCACATCTATGAAAAGTGGACACCACCTCGCACTCCTGAATTCAAGAATTTTGCAATAAAAGCTACGTCAAAAGACGAGAAAGGAAATATTCAGAAAAACTGGTCAGACCCTGAGACGATAAAAGTAATTTATAATGAAGAACCAAACCGACCGAAAATTTTTTCAAGATATGAAAGAGGAGGAATGAATACTTTGCAGAGTTTTGGGGCAACTGCTATTGACCCAGAAGGAGATAGCGTTGCAATACATTTCAGCTTCTTCAGCCCGGATTCATGGACAAAATTCCATTCCAGTGGTGATACGATTAGTCCAAGTAATGATACAATAAATGTATTTTATTTATGGGTTGAGCCAGGAATTAAACAAATCTGGGCGATTGCCAAAGATAAAAAGGGTTCCCTTTCTATCTCTTCGGAAACCCTAAAGTTTGAAGTTTTGGATGAAGGTTATGTTAAAGGTGTTTTCCATGCAATAGGTCTTGAGGATACGGCTAAAATTCAATCTTCACCGGCAATCGCTACTATCGAGGGAAGAGAAAAAATCTTTATCGGCTCTGAAGGTGATTATGCTTATATCATCGATGCTGCTACCATGAGAGCCGAGCGAAGGATTCGTCATATTCCAATCTACCCAGACGAAGAAGAACCTTGGGGGAATTCAGCGACCGTCGATGTTTTCAATCAACGCTGGTATATTGCTAATGACCAAGGCGAAGCATATGCTTTAGGTTTTGATGGGGGTATATTATGGCATTATCCTGTTGTTCCGGGAAATCTTACCGGTTGGAGTTTTACCGATGCAGCTTTCGATGGTAATAACGTTTATGTTGCTACGGCTGATACACTTTATGCTTTAGATGGTACTAGCGGTTTAAAATTATGGGGTTACTCAATTCCTAATGTAGTTATCAAAACTGCTCCGATAATTGATGTCCAAGGCAATGTGTATATTGGCGATGACTCTGGTTGGGTACGTAAGATTAATGGAACTACCGGTGAACTGATTTGGCAACACGACCTTGGAAAACATGTGCCAACCAGTGGGGCAATTGATAATATCACAGGCATAATCTATTTTGGTGTAAACGATGTTTCTAATAGTTATCTTTGTGCTCTGACACCAGACAGCGGAGCCTTACAATGGTCTTTTCAGATTGACGATGGTATCACAAATTCTCCCGTAATTGGGACTGATGGTTACATTTATTTTGGTGATGAGCAAGGTCGAATATATGCAGTTAAAGATGGTTTTTTAAAATCAGGCTTTCCAATTGAATTAAATTCATCCTTATCTACCCCAGCTTTTGCCACCGATGGTTATTTTTATATAATGAATGAGGACCTCCATGTCTTTTGTATCAATAGTTTAGATGGAAGTATCCGCTGGGATACCCCGCTGCCGGCTGCCGCTATAACCAGTCATCAGAGATCGAAAAGAGAAGATTTGCTGCCGTCACCAGTCATTGGTTCAGACGGGGACATATATGTAGCAGCTGGTGCAAGTGCTTATGGTTTATACCGATTACAAGGACGAAGTAGTAACATTCCAGCTAATACCCCTTGGCCAATGTTCCGCCACGACCGTAACCATTCCGGTAAAGCTGGTTTTATCCCATCACGAAAACATTGACAATAATTGACTATTATGTAAGATTTATTTAAATATGAAAAATTAAAAGGAGGTAAGATGAGTCACAAAATCACAATATTATTTCTGGTCATCGGGGTCTCATTTCTATTTTTCGCTGGCTGTAAAAAAAATAAACCTCCGGAAACACCGGACATACCAACCGGTCCAACCGTAATTCGCAAGAATACAATCGCTCAATATACAACTAAAGCTCATGACCCTAACAAAGATAACGAAATTCGGTATATCTTTGACTGGGGCGATGGAAACTTTGATACGACCCGTTATTTTCCTAATGACA
>JAOUPE010000232.1 GCA_029880025.1 Caldifarciminota bacterium | reverse complement strand
AATGAGATTCTAAATAAAGGATTTATGGGCGATAAACCTTTTTATCAGGATCCGCTTTATCCTTATTTTCTCGCTTTATTTTATTCAATCTTTGGCAGAAATCTTTTTATAATTCGCCTTATCCAGGTTCTGGCTGGTGTTTTCATCTGTTATCTGATTTACCGAATTACCTGTTTAATCTTCAACAATCAAAAGGCTGGACTATTTTCATCTCTTATCTCAGCAATTTATCTGCCTTTCATCTTTTATGAAGGGGAAGTGGAAAAGACCGCCTTAGGGGTTTTTATTGTCACATTATTTGTCTGGTCATTTATCAAAGCTTATAAAAAAATGACCCGAGTCAGAACATTCTCATCGAAGAAAAATGATTCAACACCGAAACACACCGAAAGGACTGAAATACGAGAGAAAGCCTCAAATAAATTCGGTATTCTTCGGTGCTCTTCATTGATAAATTATTTCAAGGCTTCAAAGCAGCAAAGACCTTTTAGTAAAACGGGTTGGATTATACCAGGAATTTTTTTAGGACTGGCAACTCTGGTCAGGAGCAATATTTTCCTTTTGGGTATCGGTATTCTTGTTCTATTTGCGATTAAAAAACAAATCCGTCCTTTAATCATGTTTATTATAGGGTTAAGTATAATCCTTGTTCCGGTTAGCATCCGAAATTCAATCTTGGCTAAAGAATTTATCTTCACAACAACCCAAGCTGGTCAGAATTTTTATATCGGCAATAGTCCTTATAACAATAATGGACAATATTCGCCGCCGCCCTGGATTAGACCTCATCCGAGATTCGAAGAAGAGGATTTCAGGAGTTATGCTGAAAACAGATTTGGCAGGCATCTACGCTTTTCTGAAGTTTCCAATTTCTATCTTAAAGAGAGTTTTTCTTTTATTTTCAGCAATTTAGGTAAATTTCTAAAAGTCCTGGGGAAAAAATTCTTACTATATTTTAACAATCACGAAGTTCCGGATAATCAGGATATCGGTTTTGTCGCCCTTTATTCGCCAATCCTTAAAATTCCCTTGTTACAATTCGGTATCATCCTTGCCCTTGCTATTGCCGGGCTTTTTTCAATAAAGACAAGAGATTTTAACCGCAGAGATAGCAGAGATAACCGAGATAAGAAAAATTGGTTTTTCTCGGTAGATAACTTACTATGGGCTGGATTTTTTTTATTCGCTATATCGGTGATTGCCTTCTTTGTCTTTTCCCGCTATCGAATCCCGGCGGTCCCTTTTATCATGCCCTATGCCGGATTCGGGCTGTGGAGGATTATTGAGTATATTAAAAAGAAAGATTGGAAAGGTCTCAAGAAACCTTTAATCATTTTTAGCGGAGTTCTTATTTTCAGCCTTATCCCATTGAAAACAAATCAGGAATTAAGATTGACCAGGGCTCAGTGTTTTGCCAATCTTGCGGCAAGATTTTATCAGGAAGGTAATACCGAAAAAGCGATTTCGGTTTATCACAAGGCATTAGAAGTTGCATCGTTTCATGTTAATTCTTTGCGAGACCTTGGTGTTATTTATTTTAACCTAAAAGATTTTCAAAAAGCCGAAGAGTTACTTGCCAGGAGCCTAAAAATAAATCCGCATCATCCCGATGCCAATTTCTACTTAGCTAAGGTTTATGATGCCGCAGGGAAATTGACCCAAGCCCTGGAATATTACGAGAAAGCAAAACAGGTCCAGCCGGGAAATCTTGAAATCCAGTTCAATATGGGCACGGTGTTTCAGAAATTGGGCAGGTATAAAGAGGCGATTTCGCTTTACGAGTCCGCCTTAGGCAGATTAAAGATTGCTCCCAGCAATCATCTAATTTATCACAACCTATCGGTCGCTTATTTTAATCTTAAAGATTACAATCAAGCAAAAATCTATTTAGACAGGGCAAAGTCTTTAGGTTTAACCCCAAATCCAAATTATGAAAAAGCATTAAATGAAGCGTTAAATCGTTGATAAATAGTACTAATCTCAATATAATTATCTTAACCCGGTTTGGGTTGTTTTGATCTTCTTAAATCTCTTTGGGTGGTCACTTCGTATCTTGCTACTTATTGTAGAATGAATTTTCCCTTGACAAGAAAAATATATTTATTAAAATAATGCAAGACCCCAAAACAACCTATAAGTTCTTTTAAAAAGGCGTCTGAGTCGAAGCGAACAAAGAGGGTTTAATTCGCTTCGAGTAAAAAGTACCCTCAAAGGAGGTAGACATGTTTAAAAAGGCGTCTTATATCCTAACAATGCTCCTGATTGGAGCGACAATCACCATTGCTATTCCATCCAAAAGCGATAGGAGACCAGTTCAGCAAGTTGAAACGCCTTTTGACGTAGAGGAAATTGTTGAAGAGGTAAAGCAACACTATCAACCTAACTTTCAAGAACACGATGTCGAAAATCATCCAATGCAAGGCGAATTTCTGATTGATACTACTATTATATATATTCCAGCTAATTATGAACAAAGGGTTCCTTCAGTTGCTTTTGATGGCACAAACTACTTCGTGGTCTGGGGCGAATACGAATTAGGGGTTGTGGTTGGTACACGGGTAAGTCCTGAAGGCGAAGTTTTAGATAAACCCGGAATTATAATTACAGAGACTTATGGAGAATGGGACGAAGATAAACCAGTAGTCGCCTTTGGTGAAAATTACTTAGTGGTTTGGACCGATTATGGTGATGAGAATATTTATGGGACCAGGGTAAGTACAAATGGTATCGTCTTAGATACAACCCCGATTGCTATTTGCACTACTAGTTACGACCAACTTCAGCCTTCAGTAGCCTTTGGTATTTCCGATTTCTTTGTGGTTTGGGCTGATTATCGTAGTGGTGAAGAGTATGATATTTACGGGACAAGAATTGCCACCGACGGCACGATATTAGACCCCATAGGAATACCGATAACTACAGCATCCAATCACCAGGATGAACCAGCGGTTTATTTCGGAGGAGCCAACTATTTTGTTGCATGGACAGACCGACGAAGTGGAACTTCTACTGATATTTATGGTACAAGAGTTGATACATCCGGAAGGGTCTTTGATACAACCGGAATCCAAATCTCGATGGCTACAACTTCAGAGTATCGACCAGCCGTAACTTTTGGCGGCAGTAATTACTTTATCGTTTGGGACGATTATCGGAACGGGATTGACCGGGATATTTATGGTGCAAGAGTTGACCAATCGGGTGCGGTTTTAGATACTAATGGTTTTGATATTTCTACTGCCAATGATGGTCAAGAACACCCTTCGGTTACATTCGATGGCACAAATTTCTTTTCGGTATGGGAAGATAGGCGTGAAGAAGACATACATATTTATGGAGCAAGGATAGACACCACCGGAATAGTTTTAGACCCGAACGGAATCAAAATTTGCACCACTTCGGTTGAGAAGTATCTCCCTGCAGTAGTTTTTAGCGCCACAAACTATTTTG
>JAOUPE010000231.1 GCA_029880025.1 Caldifarciminota bacterium | reverse complement strand
CCGCCGTATACGAGACCCGTACGTACGGTGGTGTGAGAGGCGCTCCGTGGGCCTTATGGCCCACGGCCGTCTACTCGATTGTGGGGTCGTCGGTTATACTTCAATGGAAATATTCACTTTACCCCCCAAGCCTTTTTCGACAATATCAAATAATGTTCTTAGTGTCAGGTTACTTCCATCGTTTTCAACTCTGGAAATATATGTTCTTTTTTTGTCAACCAGTTGGCCCAGTTGTTCCTGTGTTAATTGCTTTTCTTCTCGTGCCTTCCTTAATAGAAGTCCAATTTTAAATCCTTCTACTTCTCTGTCAAGCATATCACGTCTCTCAGTTCCTTTTTTTCCATAGACCGAATCCTTTATGTCCTTCCAGGCCTTTGTATTAGGATTTTTCTTCATAATATTGGTTCTTTAGTTTAATAGCCTTGTCAATCTCTTTTTTCGGTGTCTTTTGCGTCTTTTTCTGGAAGCCATTCAATAATATAACCAGTCGGCCACTATCAAAAAAGCAAAATACACGCCATATGTTGGAGCCCAGTTTTATCTTGGCTTCATAAAGTCCTTCTGTCCCCGTTAAATGTTCTAAATAATTTTTTGGGACATGTTCGAGAGTCTCGATAGCTTCAAGGATTTTATATATTTTGTCCTGGACCTTTTTGGTTTGCTGGTTCAAAAACTCCTCGAAGTAATTCTTATAAGCAACAATCTCTCTTACTTTTTCCATTAAAGCAAAGGTAACTTAAAAGTTACACGTTTAAAACAATTGTTTTGTTTTATTATTCGACTTTTTTATACGTCTTAGTTTCGGTAAAACTATGTTTCATAAGTTGTTTCAGTTCCCTTCTGGTTGGTTTCAATTTATAACCAATTACCTTCCCACTGTCTGATTTGATCTCTTCTAATTCTGTGATTTCCTTAAGAACGGTAATGTCTTCAGGAACTCTAACCTTTGAAAATGATAATTTGCCCCTGTCCAGGGTTAACCTACGAATTCTCCAATCATTTTCAGTTTGCTTGTAATTCAAGAAATAGTGGCCCTTAAATCTCCTCAATATATGTTCGTTCGAAATCTCGAAAATTGTATCCCTGTATGAGTAATAAATGATAACCGAATCCTTTGGTAAAAATTTAAAGCCAAGATTATACGTTCCATCAATAATCTGTATCGAATCAGTAGTTAGTTCGTTAATCTTTGTTGAGTCTATTTCAAGATCAAGCGAATCGATCATTGTTCTGGTTACAATCTCTGCCCATTCAATTATTTGCTCATTATTAATTGTTAAAAAGGTTTTGTCCGATTCAGAAGAATATGTGCCTCTTAATTTTCGAGGTATTTGATTCAGGTCATTCCTGTCTTTCGGTTGGGGTTCTTCAAACTTCATTGATTCTTCACAAGCCAGAAATGATAATCCAATAAGCAAGAAGTATATTAATTTGTTCATTGAGAATTTTTCTTGATGCCCCACAACGCTGGGCTAAAATGCGTAGGGCAGTAGAATTACACTAACCTTTCGTACAGCACTTAGCCATGCTAATATTTAAAAATAAATACTTAATGGCGGACTACCTAAAAACCCACAAAATTTTCTTCACCCACTAACCGCCCTATGCGATTTTAGCCATTGTTGGCAACAGTTGGGTTTCGTCCGTTATCGTCACATCATTCTCATTTTTCTTTGTCAGCTAATCATTTGTCTACGAGTTGTTATCTGTCAACGAAACGAACTTATATTTTTTATTTTCTGCTTTGCTTTCGACCAAAGCCCAGGCAATCTGTGGGTGTAGATCCTCAGAAGTAGTTGCCTTTAAGCAATTACTTCCGGGAATTTATAAATCAGTTTTTACTTTTCTTAATTTCAAGTTCTCCGAAATCGACATCAAGTAAATTTTCCTGATCCATAGAAAATCCTATTATTTCTCGCTTTGAATTAAAATTGAAAGTTAGAAATCCATGAGGCACCCGAGTGTCATACCATTCAATTTTGAACGTATCAAAATGCCAATGCTTCAGTTTTGCTTTGAAGAGTTCCGTGTGTGTAAATGAAATTTCCAATTCACCAATCTTTGTCTGATATACTATTATATCACCATACATTTTATCAAAGTACGTTCCCGCATAGTCTTTAAACGCCAAGGAGGGTTTTGTGTTTTTTATTTTCGTCTTTTCTATCTCATTTAGTGCTTTCTTTCCTTGATCAATCCTGCCGTCCCGCTGTTCCTTTTTAATAGCATACGGAGCTTCATACGATTTGTCATCAATGAGGTCTTCCAATAATTTGGCGCTTAATAAAAATACGGCTGGTTCAAATCTTGTATTACTAAGTATGACAAAACCTACATTCATATCTTCTATCATAATAAGATTGGCAATCATACCATCAATACCTCCGCTATGTTCAATGACCTTATGTCCTTTTTTTGGAGTAAGCCACCAGCCAAATCCATAAGATGTAAATTCATTGGCAAACTGATCTCCGCTGATTGCATAGTGAATCTGAGGTTTAAATATTTCCTGTATTATTTGTTGGCTTACTAAAGTGTCTTTACCGAAAGCTCCTTTATTTAGTAAAAGCCTCATGTAGTTGGTCATTTCTTTAGCTGAAGAATATACAGAACCAGCTGGAGCAAGATTGTCTCCCTTTTCTTGTGTGATGGCTACCTTTTGGTAATTCTCATTCAGCGTATGCGGTTGTGCCAGGTTGTTGCTCGCTTCTCTCACTGTTGATAAAGTAGTTGTGTTGCTCATGTTAAGTTTGGCAAATACTCTTTCCTTTACAAAATCGTCCCATGACATCCCGGAAACTACCTTTACAATTTCTGAAGCAACTAAATATGTCAGATTTTGATAGGCTGGCTTTTCCCTAAAACCCGCTATGGGTTCCAAATATTTAATGCGTTTTATTATTTCTTCTCTTGAATAGTCTGAGTGGTAATATAATGCTCCTCCGCTTACAGATCTTAGCCCGCTTCTATGTGTGAGTAAATCTCTGATGGTAAAATTCTCTGTAACATAAGGATCGTATAATTCAAAATAAGGGAGATAGGTTTTTACTTTATCATCCCAATTAATTTTCCCTTCATCCACTAATATTCCCAAAGTTAAAGCGGTCATTGACTTTGAGATGGATCCTATCCCAAATAGCGTATTTTCATCAACCGGTAGTTTTTTATTTATTTCTCTGGTTCCAAAACCTTTTGAATATAATACTGCATCATTCTGTACTATGCCAATAGCAAGGCCTGGTACATCAAAATCTCTCATTAGCCGATGGATAAAAATATCCAGAGAATCCAGTTTTATTTTCTGGGCGTCTGAATGGGAAATGGATAGAGTCCAGATAATTAATAGTAGTGTGATTCTGTTTTTCATTTTTTTTAAATTGAGTATGCCCGTTTTGTTGTCTTCCACATCTCTGTCCACGAGCCAATCCAATTGTTGCCAACATCCGAATATAGTGCA
>JAOUPE010000230.1 GCA_029880025.1 Caldifarciminota bacterium | reverse complement strand
GCTGGTCCAGCCCCAATTATTATCAAGTCAAAGATTAAACCCTTTTTACTCTCATCTTCTTGTCTAATCGCTTTTAAGTCAGGGATAAATATTTCCATACCTTCTTCGGTTATTTTCTATGTGCGAAATACTTATCGGCTTTAATCATCTTCATATCATTTAATCAGCATCAATGTGTCTAAAGTAAAAAATAAATTTACCAAGAAAAGGTTTTGACATTTTAATTTAAGAAATCCTGCTAAATCTTTTCGTCTAAGACCTGTTCCATTCCGTAAAAACCAGGCGGTTTATCCTTAATAAACCTTATTGCCTTTATTACTCCTTGAGCAAAAGCCAACCGGCTCGAAGCCTTATGAACCAATTCTAATCTTTCACCCGGTTGTCCAAAAATCACATAATGTTCACCAACCACATCACCGGAACGCATCGAGAAAACCCCAATCTCATCTTGGGTCTTACCTTTAGTGAATCCTTCTCGACCATGAACGATTTGCTTTTTACCGGTGACCTTTTCGATAACTTCGACCAATCTTTTTGCGGTTCCGCTCGGTGCATCCTTTTTCTGAGTATGGTGAATCTCTAATATCTCGATACCAAAATTATCACCCAGTAATTTTGCGGCTCCGTCGGTCAGCTTGAATAAAGCATTAATCCCAATTGAAAAATTTGGTGAATAGACAATCGGAATTTTTTCACCCAATCGCTTAATTTCATTAATCTGGTCACCTGAAAAACCAGTGGTGCCGAGCACGTATTTTTTGCCGGCTTTGGCAATAATTTCAGTATGGAAGAGAGAGGCATCCGGATTGGTGAACTCAACACAAACGTCACACTTGTTGATTATTGATTCTAAGTCAGCAAAAATTTTGCCATTACCTATAGGAGCGCCGACCTGAGGATGTCCAAACGATTCGACGCCGCCAATCAGTTCCATATCGTTTTGTTCTAAGATGAGCGGCACAAGAGCACTGCCCATCTTGCCGCACACACCGACAATTACAACTTTTATCATTGAGGATTATTTTATTTTAAGCCCGTAATCGGCAAGCGCCTTTTTGATGAGAGCTAAACTTTCTGGAGAAGGTTCACATAAAGGTAATCTTAAATCGCCGGCTGGCATTCCCAAAAGGTTCATTGCGGTCTTGATTGGAATCGGGTTGGTTTCAACAAACATCGCTTTAGCTAAAGCGAATAACTTTTGATTAAGTTTTGCGGCAAGTTCAATTTTACCATCATAATAATATTCAATCATTGCTGCCAAATCTTTGGGCACAATATTGGCAATGACCGAAATAACACCTTTTCCTCCAATCGAAAGAATGGGCAAGGTCAATGAATCATCACCCGAAAGAACACTTATTTTTTCACCACTTCGCATGATGATTTCAGATGCCTGGTCTAAACTTCCGGCTGCCTCTTTAATCCCAACAATATTAGGACAATCTTTTACTAACCGCTCTAAAGTTTTCGGCAGGATGTTTACTGCGGTCCGTCCAGGAATATTATATAGCACAACCGGTATATCAACACTATCACAAACGGTCCGGAAATGGCGATAAAGACCTTCTTGAGTCGGTTTATTGTAATAAGGCGAAACGAGTAAAACCGCATCCGTACCCAATTCCTTTGCTCTTTTAGTTAATGTTATGGTTTTTTTTGTGCTATTGGTTCCAGAACCAGCGATTACTGGAGCTTGCTTATTTACGGTTTTTACTGTGGTTTCAATCACTGCCGACCATTCTTCTTCAGCCAGAGTCGGCGCTTCACCGGTTGTTCCGCAGGGAACAAATCCGGAAGTCTTATTTTGCAGCTGAAATTTGATATTCTCTTTCAGCCCTTCTAAATCAACCCGGTCTTTTTTAAAAGGAGTAACAAGGGCAACGATTGCCCCTTGAATTGTTATTCTCGCCAAGTCCCTTTTTAATTAACTTTATTTTTCACTGCTTCGGCTGGTTCTGGCTCAGGCGCTTTTTCCTCGGGTTCGATTAAAATCCGGTCAATCTCCGCACTTTCTAAAATCTCTTTTTCCAAAAGGGCTTTTGCCAATCGTATCAATTTCTTTTTATTTAGTTTAACCAGTTTACCAGCCCGTTCTGACTGTCCTTCAACCATTCGTTTAATCTCTTCATCAATCAATTGTGCGGTCTCTTCCGAGAAATTCCGATGCAATCCCAGTTCCCTGCCTAAAAAAATCTCTTCGTCTTTTTTGCCAAAGGTCAATGGACCAAGCCGTTCGCTCATACCCCATTCGCAGACCATTTTTCTTGCCAGCTGGGTTGCCCGGTCAATGTCATCTCTTGCACCGGTCGAGAGGTCGTTGAAAACCAAAATTTCAGAGGCTCGACCACCCAGCATCACTGCCAATTGGTTCAAGCAATAGGTCTTGGAATAGATTTTTCGGTCGTCAATCGGTAACTGCTGAGTAATTCCTAATGCCCGACCTCTTGGGATTATCGTCACTTTATGAATCGGGTCGGTTCCAGGAATCAGTTTTGAGACCAGGGTGTGCCCTGCTTCATGATAGGCAATCCATTGTTTTTCTTGCTCGCTGATTAAAAGACTCTTGCGTTCGACGCCCATCAAAACCTTATCCTTAGCATCTTCGAAATCTTGCATTGCAACTTGATTTCGATTGCGTCGGGCAGCTAAGAGGGCGGCTTCGTTAACCATATTGGCTAAATCAGCACCGGAAAACCCAGGTGTGCCGCGCGCCAGAATCTTCATATCGACATTGGGTGCTACTGGTATTTTTTTGGTATGAACTTTTAGTATCGCTTCCCGACCATTAACATCAGGCGGGTCAACCACAATCTGACGGTCAAACCGACCAGGTCGAAGTAAGGCTAAGTCCAGAATATCCGGTCGATTGGTTGCTGCCATTATGATGACACCAACGGTCGCCTCAAAACCATCCATCTCAACCAGAAGCTGGTTTAAGGTCTGTTCCCGTTCATCATGACCACCACCCAAACCAGCTCCTCTTTGTCTTCCGACCGCATCAATCTCATCGATAAAGATGATGCAGGGCGCATTTCGTTTTCCTTGCTCAAACAAATCACGAACCCGAGCCGCACCCACGCCGACAAACATTTCGACAAAATCCGAACCAGAGATTGAGAGAAATGGCACACCGGCTTCACCAGCAACCGCTCGAGCTAAAAGGGTCTTGCCGGTTCCGGTCGGACCGACCAATAAAACACCTTTTGGTATCTTACCACCCAATTTCTGAAATTTATGCGGCGCTTTTAAGAATTCAATCACTTCTTTCAGTTCCTCTTTGGCTTCATCTACCCCAGCCACATCATCAAAGGTAATCTTTGGTCGGTCTTCGTTTAGAACTCGTGCCCGGCTTTTACCAAAGCTAAATGCCCGGTCCGGACCAGATGACATCCGACGGATAAACAAAAACCAGATTCCTAAGATTAATAACCAGGGCAATATCCCAAGGACAATCGATGTCCAGTTGGTCGATG
>JAOUPE010000229.1 GCA_029880025.1 Caldifarciminota bacterium | reverse complement strand
AAAGAAGTAGTTCCAGTTAAATTAGCAACTTCTTCATCTAATGCTGTCACTCTCTCTAACTCTCTCTGATAAAGCACTTGACCGAGATAATTACCGCCCAAAATAGAAATAACGAAAAGTGCGGCAACCCCAACCGGAACCGCAATCCGTTTTACCCATTCATAAAATGGCAGGCGTAAAACTTGCTTTGATTCGGCTTCGGCAATGCGCTGTTTCAAGCGAGTCATAAAATAGGGTGAGACCGCAGCCGCTTCCATTAAATTGAGAAAATCCGAGACCTGAGACAGCTTGGCTAAGTCATTCTGGCAATGCAAACAGGTTTTCAAATGTTCTGAGATATTGAATCTCTCCTCTTCTGATACCTCGCGGTCTAAGAAGGCGGAAATTTTCTTTTTTACCTGAGAACATTTGATTTTTTTATTCATGTCTATTTAGACTGAGATTTTTTAAAAAACTTGCGGTCAAATAATTCCTTTTTCTCTTAAAGGCAGGAGTTTGGTTTTCAAATTATCTTTTGCCCGAAAAATTAAAGATGCAACCGATGCCAGAGAAATTCCCATGATATCGGCAATCGCCTGATAAGATTTTGCCTCAAATTTCGATAGAATCAAAGCAATTCTTTGATTATCGGGCAAATCTTTGATTGCTTTCCTTACGATTGCTGCTTTTCTTTTACGCTCGAAATCTAATTCCACGGTTAATGATTCAGGGATTTTACCCTGTTCCAATGTCTTATCCAAAGCTACCAGTACCGCTTTCTTTTTCCTTTTATAATCCAAGCATCGATTGACCACGATTCGATAGAGCCAGGTCGAAAACTTAGATTTTCCCTTGAAGCCTTTTATATTTTGCCAGACCCTCACAAAAACATCCTGGGCGATGTCTTCGGCTTCAGTAAAATTACCGATATAGCGATAGATTGTATTCAGAACCGGATGTTGATATTTTTTCACCAGTTCTTCAAAAGCCAACTCATCACCGTCGACTACCATTTTGACTAATTTTAAATCCTGGTCGACCGTTTCATCCGCCATTTTCATATATTCTGCCTTTTAGTCAAGACGGCTGGTAAACAAATTTATGATTTTTTTATACATCATGATTGTTCTTGTCATATAGCATTAGACCCAAAAATCCTAAGAAAGTTTATCGATTTTTTAGCTCTTTTCCATAGAAATGTTTAATGCTGCTCGGTACCGGCTAAAATTAACTTTAAAATGGGTCGGACGATTATATTACAAAACGTTAAAATCTTACGAATAACCCTTCTTTACAATTAGCTAAAACCCGATATAATGCCCTTATGTATAATCCGAAGAAAATCTGGCTTTTGTATGCGAAAAAACTATACGAGCTCTTTCGTAATAATCTCGAAGAAATTCCTGTTTTGTTGAAAAATCATTTAGCCGAAGTGATCGATGAACTCAAGTTGAATTTAGATAAAGAACAAAAAGACCGCTTATTCGATATTGCCATGGCTTTCTTTCAAACCGAGTATTTGGAAGCCTATCGGCTTGCCAGCAAAGGCAAGGAGCCAGATACTAAACTATCCGCCCTGCAATCCTGTATTGTGGTTGAAGAAACAACCGGTTATCCGGTAACCGAGCTGTTCAAAGATATGAAACAGGAAATCATCAACGATAAAGAAAAACCGGAAGAAGAAGTAGTTGATATATTGATTAAACGGTATGGTGCGTATCCGGCTCAAGCGATTTTAAAAATTAATCTAAAAGAGACCATCATACCGGAAAATCATCTCCCGGATTTCTGTCTGGCTAAATCGATTAAAGACATCGTTGATAAGAATATCAAGAGTAATGAAGCATAAGAGAAGGCTTAGCATCACCGATTTGCCTATTTAGAGAATTTAAAACTTAAAAATAGCGCCCGAAATCCGAATCGCCAGAGAACCGGCAAATAAATAATATAAATATTTTATCTAACAAATGATATTAAGTTCCACAATATCAAAAGCTTAAAATTAAGGTTCTGGAAATTTTAATGCGGGTGTAATTTTCGCTTGACAATTCCCCTATTATTAGTAGTATTCTGCTACTATCGTAGCATGAAACTAATAATAAAAACGGAAATGAAAGAAAAATCGGAGAAACAAGCCGGTTCGGTGCAAAGCAAGCCGGCACCGAACCATAAAAAAGGAGGTCAATAACATGTTTAACCTGACCAAAATAATCGCCGGACTGCTACTGGTTGGCGTCCTCATCTGGCTTAGCCTACCAACCAATCCGGGCGAGATTAACCTGGCTGAGAAAAATCAAAGCCTTGAGTCACCAGCATATCTCAATCTGATACCGGATACGGTGGTAGTGACTGCACCAGGTCCTGCCGTGATTGCCGATACGGTTATGGTGACTGCCCAGGGTCCTAAAATGACGGTTGAGGAAATCGTCGTCACCGCGCCTCGTCCTCAAAACCTGAAGCGGGAAGAAACAACCGTTACCAAAGGACGAGTCAGTAACGCCAGGTCAACTGAGACTTTAAATAAAAACACTGGTCAACGAGTCAGCAAAATGGAAAACAGGAACGAATCAAAAGAAATTCGGCAAGATAAGCCGAGCTATCGCAAAGATGCCCCATCCTTGTCTGAAACCGAACAATCAGGCGAAAGCTTTGATTCTCAATCATCGGGCATTCCGGTTCAGCCAGAAGAACTTAATCGAGTTCAATCCCAGGAGCCTTCTCTTTACGAAAAAATGGAGCGACCAGAACCAGGCTATACCATCGACCCGCTGAAAACTCTACAGCCGTAAATTAACCTTTGACACCGAAGCCGGTGGCAAAATACTAATTGGATTAGGGCAAGCTTGGCGATTTTAAAATCACTTATAAGCAGTCACAATAAGCCGGTTGCTGCTTTTTTTATTGTACGATTCGAAACGATACGAACCGTAAAAATCCACTTTTCTAAAACCAGCTAATCTCAGTAATTTTTGGTAATCATCTTTTAATAATATCTGAGGATAATCAACTTTCCAGACCTTAAGTTCAGATTTTTTATTGGCGTGATGAATATCCAGGACATTATACCTTGCGCCCTGCTTTATGTAATCAATCACAAAAAGTCGGAAAAAATTCTTCTTATCAACCGCCAGCATAAATCTCGGTTTCTCTTTCCACTGCTTATCAGTAGTACCCTGGGTTAGAACCAAGATACCTTTGTCCCGCAGTACGTTACGCATACTTCGAAATGCCCGAAGCACCTCTTTTTTGTTCGGCATGTGAAGCAGCGAGCTTGATAGGCAGACTACCGCATCAAAGCTACGATTGAAAAATTCAGCTAACGCACGATAATCCACTTTATGCCGGGGAATCTTAATGCCAAAATTAGCCAAATTATTTTTTGCCCGAACCAGCATCGATTCCGATATATCAGAACCGACTACTTCATAGCCTAAAGAATGGAACAGGTGAAGGTCATGCCCGGTGCCGCAGGCACAATCCAGGATGCTTTTAACC
>JAOUPE010000228.1 GCA_029880025.1 Caldifarciminota bacterium | reverse complement strand
AATGAGATTTAAGAAGTCGGTTCCTAAGTATTTAATCGGTATGTTCTTCGCTATTGGGTTATCTTTTGCTAATCCGGTTCCAGATATAAATGATACCTTACCTAAATCCGAAGTTTGGGATAATCTTTTCGGCACGGCTGGTGAACCGTTATTTCTCTATGATATTTACCTGGTCGGTCCAAAAGATTTCAGGACGGTCATTCTATTTGACCCGATTAATACTGAATCCTATTGGGACTCTTTGGGTAAAAAGCAACCAGATTTACCGCTTTATCGCATCAGCGTTGTAAACCGATATTCCCGTATAAATCTACCGGTAAGCTTTGCCTACGGAATATCCAGGTTTTTCGAAATTGAATTTCGCCGAGCATTTGTCACAAGGAGTAGTTTAAGAACCTATTTCCCATTACCTGAAAGTATGCTGGTTCAACGCGCGATTCGGGATAATACCGAAGGATTGGGCGATTTTTCGGTAAGAATCCGAACTAAAATATTAGGGGAGCAGGATAAGCCGTTATATCTTGCCACCGGTGCCGGATTGAAAATTCCGACCAGTCCTGAATTGGATGTCAGTCAACATTTGCCCTTAAATCCAGGAAGCATTGATATATTTTTCGGTATTTATAATGTTATCAAAATCGGACCAATAAAATTCCCTAACGCTTTAACTTACAGTCATACAGGCAGGTATCATAACGGCTTATCAATTGGTGAATTGATAACCTATCGTTTCGGTTTAATCGCCAAGATTTTTAGATTAGCCGATTTAAATTTAAGCTTGAAGGGTTTTGAAATTACCGAGGAATCAGAACCAGCTGATGTTAATAATAGTATAAGTATGTCTTCCGGGATAACCGATAAGATAACTGAGATTTCACCTCAAGGAATCAGTAAGACCACGGCTGAATTTGGCTTAAGCATAAAAATTCCTAAAATCCAAGCTATTTTATCCGGTGGAGTTTCAGCTGATTTAAGAGGTAAAAGGACATATAAAGACGATATTTCTTCTATCTTCTCATTACAACTTGGATTTTAACCAACAATAAGGTCATGTCTTTTATGTTAAGCCCCAACCTGGCAAACCTCGTCCTTTCAAACTTGCTTTAAAGTATGAAGATATTTTACTAAGATATTTGAACTAACTATACTTAAGAGAAAGGCTAAGTCGATGAATTTTTGAAAACTGGCATGTGGGATTTCTTAATTGATTTAAATAAAAGTGACAAAGAATATTCATCAGAGAAGTTCCGAAGAAAACATTTTTTATTATTTGAAAAAATAAAAACATTAATATAATTACTCGCTTTTTATATTGCAGATATGAGCACAGATGGAAATTAAACACCGAATATCACTGAAAACACTGAAAAATATTCGGTGTCGTTCAGAAATTTCAGTGATTTTCGGTGTTAAATTCATTTTATCTTTGGCGGGTCGAAAGATCCGCCCCTTGGCGGGATGTGTAGTGACTCACTACAGTTGCCCTGTTTTCCGTATGGTTTGCGTCTGTACCGATCGGGGGCGAACAAGAATTCAGCCAGTAGCGCTGGGGCTTGTCCCCAGCCATAACCCTGAATTCAGTTCAGGGAAAAGGGGCGTCCGGATCATTAAGCCCAGTTTGTTGGTTTCATATAAAAGCCGATTACCTTCCATTCTACAACCCGGGCGCCCCCCATTTTCATTATTTCGTGCCCTTCGTGGATTTTCGTGCCTTCGTGTTTTCCGAACTGAAAGGAGGTGTGTGTCCTAAAAACCAACAACGTTACCCTGAACTGAATTCAGGGTCACTAATTTAGCATTAGGAGGATCAAATGAAACTAAATAACTGGAAAAAAACCAATCCGCTTAGGCGGAAAAACACTGAAAAGAATTCGGTGAGTTCGGTGTGCTTCGGTGTTTTTCGGTGTTTAATTTCTCTTCGGCGTTACCAGGTTACTATGTTACTAATAGGACTGATTAGTTTCGCTGTGGCTCGGGTCGATACCGCCTGGGTCAGAAGATATAATGGACCAGGAAATGGTTGGGACGAGGCTAAAGCAATAGCAGTGGATGGCGCCGGTAATGTCTATGTCACGGGTTGGAGCCCTGGTTCTGGCACATTCGATGACTATGCAACAATCAAATACAATCCAGCCGGTGATTCTCTATGGGTAAAAAGATATAATGGACCAGGAAATAGTACTGACCTGGCTAAGGCAATAGCAGTGGACGGCACGGGTAATGTCTATGTCACTGGTCATAGCAAGGGTTCTGGCACAGGCACTTATGACTATGCAACAATCAAATACAATCCAGAAGGTGATTCTCTATGGGTGCAAAGATATAATGGACCAGGAAATCTTGCAGACCAGGCTACTGCAATAGCAGTGGACGGCACGGGTAATGTCTATGTCACAGGTTATAGCTTTGGTTCTGGCACACTGGCTGACTATGCAACAATCAAATACAATCCAGAAGGTGATACTTTATGGGTAAGAAGATATAATGGACCAGCAAATGATTTTGACGAGGCTAAGGCAATAGCAGTAGACGGTTCAGGTAATGTCTATTTCACAGGTTTTAGTACTGGTTCTGGCACAAGCCGGGACTATACAACAATCAAATACAATCCAGCCGGAGTTGAGCAATGGGTAGGAAGATATAATGGACCAGCAAATGATTGGGATGAGGCTTATGCAATAGCAGTGGACGACTCGGGTAATATCTATGTCACGGGTTATAGTTCTGGTTCTGGCACAAGCTATGACTATGCAACAATCAAATACAATCCAGAAGGTGATTCTCTATGGGTGCAAAGATATAATGGACCAGGAAATCTTGCAGACCAGGCTACTGCAATAGCAGTAGACGGCGAGGGTAATGCCTATGTCACGGGTTATAGCAAGGGCACAAACGATGACTATGCTACAATAAAATACAATCCAGAAGGTGATACTCTATGGGTCAGAAGATACAATGGACCAGCAAATAGTGCAGACTATGCTTATGCAATAGCAGTGGACGGCACGGGTAATGTCTATGTCACAGGTTATAGCATGGGTTCTGGCACAGGCAATGACTATGCAACAATCAAATATGGTTCAGACGGTACGGAGAAATGGGTGCAAAGATATAATGGACCAGGAAATGGTACTGACTATGCTAATGCAATAGCAGTGGATGGTTCGGGCAATGTCTATGTCACGGGTAATAGCATGGGTTCTGGCACAAGCATGGACTATGCTACAATCAAATATCTCTCTTCTGGACCAGGGGTTTCTGAAGAACTTTGTGGTAACGATCCGCCTAAGGCGGACCAGATTACGATTCAGCCCAATCCAGCGATTAATGTCGCTGCGGTTCGATATACTCTACCTAAGCCTGGACCAGTAAGCATCAAGCTCTACGATATCACTGGTGCAATGGTTAAATCCTATGCTGTTTTCAAACCGACTAAAGATGGAGTATTCTTCATTGATGCGAAAGCTCTACCTACTGGTGTTTACATCTTACGCTTCAA
>JAOUPE010000020.1 GCA_029880025.1 Caldifarciminota bacterium | reverse complement strand
TTTTTCCAGAAGCTAAATTTGTTATGGTCCATTGTTTGGATGGTTATTCAACTAATTTATCTTTTGAAGATTTCTTTCAACCCGATGTGCTTTTTGCAGTCAAATATGAGAATGAACCAGTAACACTTGAACATGGCTATCCGGTGAGACTAATTGTACCAAGACTTTATCTTTATAAAAGTGCGAAATGGGTGAACGGTGTTGAAGTTATGGCAAAGGACAAACCAGGATTCTGGGAATCACGCGGCTACCATAATCACGGTGACCCATGGCAAGAAGAAAGGTATAGTCAATACTAATAGTTATTAGTTGTTAGATGTTAGTTTATAGACTGGTAACTAACAACCAGAATCTAATAACCAAATGACATTTCCTAAATTCAAAACAATAGAAATTCAAGACCGGGACTATATTCAGGAAATCCTAAATAAATATCAACCTGAGACATCAGAATGGACTTTTACTAATTTATTCATTTGGCGCAATCATTATAAATTCCAGTGGACAATCTATCAGGATAATCTAATTATCCTTTGTGCCAACAACGGTTTATATTTCTTTCAACCCATCGGGCTTGAATCGAGATTGGAAGTTACCCGTATGCTTTTAAGATGGCTTCGAGATAAGGGAGAAAATGAACCACGCATCGAACGAGCCGACCAAAGATTGGTTGCAGAAATTACTGGAGCCGATGAACTTATTGTTGAACCGACTCGTGACCAGTTTGATTATGTCTATCGGACCGATGATTTGATTAAGCTTTCGGGTAGGAAATATCATCAGAAGAAAAACCATCTCAATAGTTTTCTCAAAAATTATCAATTCACCTATGCCCCATTGAACGAGAATTATATAAAGGAATGTTTGGATTTGGCTGACACCTGGTGCCAGTGGCATCGCTGCGAAGAGGATATGAATCTATTGGGTGAATGGGAAGCAATTAAGGAAGCCCTTAACAATTTCTCGGCTCTAAAAATTCAAGGAGCGGTGATTGTAGTTAATAATAAAGTCGAGGCATTTGCTGTAGGTGAACTTCTGAACGACCAGACCGCAGTGGTTCACCTTGAGAAAGCCAACTCAGAAATCAGAGGAAGTTATGCTATAATCAATCAGCAATTTTGTGAGAAAATCTGGCACGATGTGCCCCATATTAATCGGGAGCAGGATTTGGCTGAACCAGGGCTACGGCAAGCAAAACAATCCTATAATCCTGACCATCTGGTTGAAAAATTCCGAATTAAATTGATATAAAATAGCATAGAGAATACAGCGTAAGTAGATTTAAAACAATTTTAACCAGAAACGCCGTTGTCCAAAGCACTTGGGCGTCAGGCGATTAACACCGATTCACCCAGAAAAAGATTATCCCCGATAATACGGAGATAATAATTAATCTCTTAGAGAGCTTGACTGAGAAGTAAAATCAGATAAGCTAAGAGTTAACAGAAATTCAGTGCTCGTTTGGTTTTTAGAGTTTGTTCGAAATTATTAAGAAAGGAGTATAAAATGAGCTCTAATCCAATTGTTTTTTGGGAACTCGCTTCCCATAATGCCGAAAAATCTGTGGAGTTCTTTAAAAAAGCATTCGGGTGGCAAATCGATTATGATAAAGAAACCGGAATTCATTATATTCCGATTCTAAAAGAAGAAAACAAATTTAGCGGCGGTGGTGTCTTTACCTTAAGAAGGGCTAAGCTGCCATTTTTGACCCTTTATATCGAAGTTGAGGATATTGATAAAACGGCGAAACAACTTGAGCAATTGGGCGCCTTTATCGTTGAGCCGCCGATTGATATTACCCCACGTTCTCGTATCTGTTTATTCAATGAACCCTCCGGGGTAACGTTTGCTTTGATACAAAGGAAGAAATAATCTTAAAACTTTTTAAAGCAAAACTATCTAGTAAAAGTCCCCTGCAAAAAAAGAAGGCGAAAAATTTCTTAAGCAAATGGTAGTATCATGAGAGCAATGTATGTAAACAACCGTGAGGATTGGCGGAAATGGCTGGAAAAGAATCATGACAAGGAAAAAGAAGTCTGGTTGATTTATTTTAAAACATATACCGGCAAACCAAGCATCCCTTATGAAGACTCGGTCGAAGAGGCGCTGTGTTTTGGCTGGATTGACAGCATTATAAAAAAGATGGATGAAGAAAAATTCGCCCGAAAATTTACGCCTCGAACCAATACAACAAAATGGTCGGAACTGAATAAGAAGAGACTGAGGAAATTGATAAGCAAAGGAAAAATGACCAAAATCGGGCTTTCGAAAATCGAACGATCGGTCTTAAATCGAAATGAGGATACATTACGAGAAAGACTGAAGAAAAAGCTTGTGTTGCCGCAATATCTAAAAGAATCGTTAATGGCAAATAAGAAAGCCTGGGAAAACTTCAACAAACTTGCCCCATCGCACCAAAGAAATTATGTGGGATGGATAATAAGCGCAAAAAAACAAGAAACTCGCGAGAAAAGAACAAAAGAAGCTATCAGACTTTTAGTAAAAAATAAAAAGCTTGGTTTAAAATAAAAAAGGAGAGAAATATGGAGAAAATGACGGCATTTTGTGGACTGGTTTGTAGCGATTGCCCAGCCTATATCGCAACCCAAAAGGATGATAACGAGGCAAGGAAAAAAGTTGTCGAAAAATGGTCATCTGAACAGTTTCCCCTCAAAATCGAAGATATTAATTGTGATGGATGTCTGGCTTTTGGCAAACGGTTAATCAAATTTTGTGATATGTGTGAGGTGCGTGCCTGTGCTATTAAAAAGAATGTAAAAACCTGTGCTCATTGTGATGAATTCTCATGCGAAAAACTGAATAAGCATTTCCAGATGATTGGTACTGAGGCAAAAGCCAACCTGGAACGAATCAGAAAAGACCTTTAGATTCAGTAATCTGATGAAAAAAAGACTAAATCAAATTTTCGTATTAGTAATCATCTTTGTATCCTTTATTTCTTCACAGTGTAAAAAATCAGCGAAGACCGTGCCGCATCAGGAAAGATGGGGTATCTATGCGTTTGAATTATCAACCGAAAGCAGCGAGTTGATTTATTCTTCGGCTAAGGAAATTCAAATTCTACGGCTGAATAATTCAGGTGATAAGTTTGTCTTTGCCCAAAAGATTGACGGTGAGAATAACGAAAATATGGAAATCTGCGTTTTAGGGGTGGATGGTAATAATTTTCACAGAGTCACCGACAATTCTTTTTGGGACCTTTATCCAGCTTGGTCTTCGGATGGCAATCGTATTGCCTTTCTTTCTAAACGCGAAAATGACCTTGATATTTATGTGATGGAGGCAGATGGTAGTAATATACAGAAGTTATTTGATTCCGGCTCTCATGATGCTGATATCGATTGGAAAGCAAACAAAATTGTATTTACTTCAGGGTTTAAAATATGGAGCATAAACGATGACGGAACACAGCCAACCCAAATCACCAATCCGGCTAATGCCGGACAATGGGGTAATGCTAATCTGCCGATCGGTGATTATGACCCACGGCTGAATCCTGATGGCACCAAGATTGTCTTTGAACGGTTGGAAGACCCAAGCAGCACTCATGGCAATTATAATATTTTCGTGATAAATTCAGACGGTTCGGAAGAAACGCGCCTGACCAATAACGGATATTCTCAAGGTTTAGCCAGTTGGTCTCATTCTAGAATAAAGATTGTCTATATTGTTGCCGCAATCAACAAAGAGGGTAAATATGATATTTATCTGATGAATGCGGATGGGACAAATAACCAAAATATAACACCAAATTATTTCCCAGCCAATTTTCTGTGTCACTCACCAATTTTCTCAAAAGACGATTCCAGAATATTCTTTATCGGTGAGTGGTGGGAATAATTCATCAATTTAATAAAAGCTTAGGAAAATCCTCGAGCTGTTCTTAAAGCGGTCCCTAATAATGTCATTCATCAAAATTGTCGAAACGACAAAAAAGTCGAAGGTATAAGATAAAAATGCACGCAAAATCAATAACTTAGAACTGGCACGCCTTTTGCATAAGTATATAGCGAAAGGAGAAAAAATGAAAACATTAGCTTGCATCACGATACTCTTCTTGGGAATCGGAATGTTAGTAGCCCAGGAAACCGAAGTAAAAGGTCAAGTTGTCCAGGTTCAGGAAATGGCTTCAACCGAAAATCAGGGCGAGATTATTCAGGTAAGATTGCAGACGAAAAATCAAGAGATGATTCAGGCGCAACTTTGTCCGCGCTGGTTTTTGGATAAAGACATCGAAAATGGGGATGAGTTAATCCTAACCGGTAAGTATATGGAGAAGAATAAATATATGGTTAAGGAAATGATAAAGAATAAAATTCGCTACCAGATTCGCGGCAAGAATTTCGAGCCACTCTGGATAAAGACCAGGCTAAAGGCAGAACGCCATTTCTATAATCCGAAAACTGAGAAGCAATTTAAAGGAAAAATCGAGGACCTTTATACTGATGAGCCATCGGATATAATGGAGGCAAGAATTCGAATGGAGAAGGGTAAACAAGAGGGTGAATTAATCCGAGTTAGATTGGCGCCAGAATGGTATCTGCAAAATCGTTTGCGGATTGGTGATGAAATTGAACTGCGCGGCTCAGAGGTAACTTCGAATGGCGAAAAGATGATTATTGCGCGCGAGATGAGAAATAACCGCACTCGAACCGAACTGAGTTTACGCAATAAACAAGGATTTCCGATGTGGCGACAAGGAAAACATCATCACGGCGGTCCAGGCCAGGGTCAGGGCGGAAGACATGGTGAGGGTCATGGTCGAGGAAGAGGGCATGGCGGCTCGCAATAAGCAGAATATGGTAAGGGGAGGAATTATAATCTTCCTCCCCTGGTTCCTTTTTGCGGCGACTAATTTTGAATTGTCGCTTACCGGTTCTGCTACCGATAACCTCTATTTTCTAAATCAAAAAGAACCGGGCAGTATCCTAAATTTGAATTGTTTTCTCTATCACGAATCGTTCTTCGGCTTGGAATACGATGGCAACTTGGCTTCCGTCAATGTCAGCGGTTCGGACCTTGTTTTTGACAATTTCCTGGTGCTGAAAAAAATCTTTTATTTGCCCGGAGTGGGTAATCGCAACAAATTTTTCTTGAATTTCCACAGCTTCTTGCCAAAGGATTATGAAATCTATCGATTAACCGAGATTGGTGCCGGTGATTCGTTAAATTACTATCTTTTGAATCGGTATGGTTCTATTCTCAGCACTGAACTGAACTATCGAAATTTTCATTCCGACTCGATTAAGGACTATTTAGAACCAGTGGTTAAATCCTCAATCTCAATTCCGATGCCCTACTTCTTTCTTAAACCCGGTATCGCTGCCGGTTTTAAAATTTATAGTGACGAAAATTTATTTTTCTACGAACCATCGGTTGTATTGGAATTTCCCTTAAATCTAAACTTTTCTCTCGATCTTTCGTTTTCCTATTATAAATCAGACCAACCCAAATCAAATTTTCTTGTTCCAGATTCGTATATCGATGATATAATGTTTGAACCGGAAAACATAGCCGATAAAAAGATGTTAGGCAGTTCGTTTAACCTGACTTTTGTCAGAACCCCAATGTATGTTAATCTCGGATTATTTGGTTTCGAGAAAAATTATTTTACTCTGGAAAATGCAACCCGTAAAGACCAGGGCATAAATTTCGACTTTAAATTGACTAAAATCATAAATCGTAAATTTGCCCTCACTCTGCAATACGAATTTCTTTATAATAATTCTAATCTCCAGGATTTCCGGTACTTGAAAAATACTGGTGGTCTAACCATCGGGTTGATTTTCTAAAAAAGATTTATATGATTGGGTAGATGAAGAAAAGATTCGTCTTTCTGATTCTAATTCTGGTCTTTGTTTTATTCCTCGCTTTCGCAATGTCGAAAATTAGCAACTGGAACTTTCAAAGACTTTATCAGACAAGTTATACTAATACTTTTTTTTCGATGTCTTTGATTTTCGAAGACTATCTGTTAGAGGAAGAGGAATTAGAAAAGCTTAAACTAATAGAATTAGAAAAGACCGGTATTAAGATTGTGAAAGATAGGAAGACGGTGGATAACACTTTACTTTCGGATGAGATTCAGGGGATTTGGGTCTTTGGCAAAAATACGAAAAAGGGGATAACCAAATATCAGGAAAAAGAAAGCGAAGTTCTTAATTTTTATGAGCAAAATTTGAAAGGCAGTAAATCTTATACTCTAATAATTCTTGAGAATAAACCATTATTGCTGGCAAATTTTCCGATGGATTCGATTGATATCCTTCTGCTGGCTAAAGCCGAAATAATGTCTCAATCCAATTTGAATCGGCTCCTGGATTTTATCATCCAAAATTCCGAACTGCTCTATTATTCAATTCTTGACGAAAACCAAAAACCGATAATCTACAGTTCATTTTACGAAGAATTTCTGCCGATTATGGGAAAGGGAGCTCACTCAATCGATACGCCAAATGGCAAAATATTGCAGTTAGAAGATAATATTGGAGATAAGCTTTTTGTTGCTGGTTTCAGCATGGCGCCCTTACAAAGGATAATATCTTTAAACAACCGATTCCTCATCGGAATAATCTTAATCTTTGTAATTTTAGAGGCACTAATACTATTCAACCTGATACGTTTTGAAAGCTTCCGGTTAAAGAAAGCAAAGGAAATAAGCCTGCTTAAAGAATTTGGCGCAATTTCGAGTGGTTTCAGTCACGAATTCAAAAATTCTTTACACACGCTTTCTTTACTGGCACGTGATTTAAACCAAGAGCAACGTAATATTTTAACCAGTGAAACGAACCGGATGAATACGGTGATGAATTCGTTCAAGCTGTTAGCCCAAACCGAAATAAAGAAAGAGCGATTGAACCTGACTGAAGTTATTGATGAGTCAATCGCCCTTAATCAAAATATGCTCGATATGATAAAAATCGAAAAAGAAATTGTAGCGGGCGCTTGGGTTTATGGCAACCGGACCCTTTTGCTCACCGCCTTTTCCAACCTGATTAAAAATAGTATTGAAGCTAATGCCCGGAATATTAGAATTAGTGGACAGAAAAAGGGTGCGGATATGATGCTCAGTTTTATTGATGATGGAAAAGGTATTGATGAAAAAATTATCGATAAAGTATTCGAGCCGTTCTTCACCCAAAAAGGACAAACCGGGCTTGGGCTATACCTGGTCAAAAAGATAATCGAATCACATGACGGTAAAATCGAGCTGGAGCAAGCGGATAAAAAAACTATATTTAAAATAACCCTAAAATAAAAATGAATCAAACCTCAATCCTTTTAATCGAAGATGAAAAGAATCAAAGGATTCTTTTAAAGAAATTGTTAGAAAAAGAAAATTATATGGTGGCGGAAGCGGAAAATGGCAAAGCGGCGATTGAAATGTTCACCGACGAAGATTTCGATTTAGTTTTACTCGACCAACGATTACCGGATATTACCGGTATCGATGTTTTAAAGAATCTTAAAGGATTAAACCCAATTACCCCGGTCATAATTCTGACCGCTTATGCCAATGTTAAGGATGCGGTAAATGCGATGAAAGAAGGTGCCTTTCATTATCTGACCAAACCGGTTGAACTCGATGAGTTGCTGCTGGTCCTGAAAAAAGCACAGGAGAATTTAAATCTGAAACGCGAAAATGAAGAATTGCGCCGCGCGCTAAAAGAAAAATATGAATATAAAAATCTGATATCTACCTCAAGAAAGATGCAGGAGATAATGTCTTTGGTCTATAAGGCAGCCGGTAGCGATGCTAATGTCTTGATTAGCGGTGAAAGCGGAACCGGTAAAGAATTGATTGCCGGCGCGGTCCATAATTTATCCAAAAGAAAAAATAGTCATTTTGTGCCGGTTCATTTAGCCGCTTTACCGGAAACCCTGATGGAAGCAGAGCTATTTGGGCATGAAAAAGGTGCATTTACCGGTGCGGATAAAAGAAGAATCGGTAAATTCGAGTTTGCTGCTGGCGGGATAATCTTTCTGGATGAGATTGGCGAATTGCCCCAGAGCATTCAGGTAAAATTACTCCGGGTCCTGCAGGAAAAGAAAATAACCCGGCTTGGTTCAAATGAACTGATTCCGGTTGATGTCCGTATCATTACCGCAACTAATAAAGATATCGAAAACGAGATAAAAAAGGGGAGTTTCCGCGATGATTTGTATTACCGGCTCAATGTGATAAGAATTCATCTTCCGCCCTTACGGCAAAGAAAAGAAGATATTCCATTGCTGGTTGACCATTTTATCCGGATTTATGCCAAACGTGAAAATAAGAATATCAAGGGTATAACCGATGCGGCAATGAAAGATTTGATGCGCTACAATTTTCCAGGCAATGTTCGGGAATTGGAAAATATCATTGAGCGGGCAATTGTTTTTGCCAAAGAAGAATATCTGCAAAAAGACGACCTGCCCAATTTATCTGCGGCTAAAATCAAAGACCTGCCAAAAGGAAAGCTGAATGATGTAGTCGATAAAATTGAAAAGGATATGATTGAGCAGGCACTTAGAAATAACGATTGGAATCAGACCAAAGCCGCTTCGGAACTCGGCATTTCAGAAAGAGTCTTGCGCTATAAAATGAAGAGACTTCGCATCGAACATCAAGAATAGGCTGAGGCAATCAAGTATTTTCTATCATTAGACCTGTTACGAAAAAGCAGAAATTAAACACTGAAAAATAAAATTAAACACCGAAGAACACCGAAAAACACTGAAAAGATTCATTCGGTGCCCTTCAGTGATATTCAGTGTTTAGTTCAATCTTCGTTAATTTTCGGTGACTTCATTGATATTTCTGCCTCATGCGGATTTAATTAGCAACAAGTTTATTTTATGCGAGTAATTAAAAGATTGCATTTTGTGTTGGAGACAAGTCTTATTCTTGGGTTTTGTCTTTTTCTTGCCTGTGTAAGAACGGTCACGATGGCTTCGATTTCAGCCAAACAAAGAGATGCCATTCAAACCCGGGTATTCAAAGCTCCTTTTTATAAAGTCTTTAGAGCCACTTTTGTCTCTTTAGAAGAAGCCGGTTATTCGATTGGAAAGATTTCTTTAGATAAAGGGATAATAACGACCGATTGGAAAAAAGGGATTGAAGAACCAAATGATGCATTCTTCTTACATAAATTCGGATATGAAAATATTCGGCGTCGAATTACGGTCAATTTAATTAGTATGAGCGAAAAAAAGACCAAAGTAAAAATTCAAGGTTTAACTCAATATGGCGATGATTTTAAGGGCTGGCAAGGAACAGCTGATGAGATACCGGTCAAAGTAGTAAAAAAGAGCTGTCAAAAATACTTTAAAGCGATTCAACAAAAACTGAGTTTAAATAAATAAAGTAATATCACCTTAATCGTTTCTTTTATCGCTGAAATCAATGAGAGTTTCTCAAAACTTTCATTTGGCGTTTAGCATCTAGCGTTGAACTCTTGACATCATCCCGCTTTTCTTTATATTCGGACAATGAATAAGGTAGAAGAGATTTCAGAATTGCACACAGAAAAGATTGTTTAGAATATCGTACAGTTATATGGGAAGCATTCTTGCATTTCACATTCGCTAAATAACCAAGTGTTCACTTTGGGATAGGAGAATAAAGAGATGGAAAATTTAAATATAGATAACGTGCCAAGTTACTTATTGAATATTTTAAGCAATTCATTTTCTCAAGTTAATGAAAAAGAACGTAATTCATTGATGGATATTAGTAAGATGATGTTTATCTATCTTTATAATCGATATTTATTATTTAGGTCTTCAGAAGATAATCGAAAAGAACACGAACTAATAGTCCTTTCAAATGTTTTAAAAATATCGGAGAAAATGGAACTAAATTATAGTGATAAGAAAATTGCGATAGCAGTATCATTATTTCACGATACTTGCTTTATAAAACGAATTATGGAAGAAGAAATACGTAAATTGGAAGAAAAAGGTTCGATAAAAGAAGCTAATTTATTAAGAGAAAAAAAGAAAGATCAAAGAAGGGATCATATGAAAGGTGGTGCAAAAAACACAAAAGAAGCATTGGAGTACATTAACAAAATAAATCCACATGGTTGGACGATTTTTACAGATAAAGAAATAGAAAGATCTGAAAAAATTGTTTTGAAACATGACCTTATTAAAACCGACGAACTTTATCCGAAAAGAATTAATACTCTTGAGTTATGTTGTCATGAAAGTGATATATTATGGCCTTTACATCCTATAGGGGTGTCAGCAGATATTGAACGATATGGAAAAGATATTAATGAAAAAGAAAATTGGACTAATCAAGTAAAGGAGAATCTAAAACTTTTTGATGATATGAGAAAAAAATACGATAAAAAGAATGTAGATGATAGATTTATTGAAAAAACATATTTTCGAACAGAAGAGGGGCATCGAATTTTTAGTAATTGGTTAAAATTCTGGAACTTGTAAATTAAAATATAGGAAAAACACATCACCTTGTTAATGGTGACAGTCACCCTGGAAATTGTCTCCACAAGTTACGAATATTCATCTGGTTCGAGTAGCAGATTTAAAATGTAAGCAGTTTTTAAGAAAATTCGCATATAAAGTTATTAAGATATAAAAGAAGATAACCTTCGAAGCGATTTCCTAAATAGCTCCCTAAGTGACTCCACAGGTGATTTTCTAAGCCTTTCCGTTAATTAAGTTAAAGTTCTCAGTATTGAGATGAGGCAAAAGCTTGACTGGGTTTAGAAAGTAATTAAAATGTGCATAAAGAATAAAATGTCCAGTCGTTTTGGAGGGTCGGAGAAATGAATAGCAAAAAGAGATTTAGAAGAAAAAGGTGTAAAAATTGCCATAAAATATTAGACCGTATTTGGTTTACTGCTTTAATGACTGAAGAATGGGTTTGGGATGGAGAAAGCTATAATGAATGTAGTGCAAGGCATAGTCTAGTCACTGACCCACAGCATACTGTCCTTTGTCCAGAATGTGAGGCAGTGGTGGGAACAGGTTTCGATTTTGGTTTTGGCAATGTTGATGGTGACAGTCACCTTGAAAAACATCTAAGGTAAAATTGGGGTAGAGGACATACTGGTTTTTCAAAAGTAACATAATAACTGGAGCGGGCTGCCCCCTAAGTAATCCCCTAGGTGACCCTATAGGTAATTACCGAATAAATATCAAAAATCAAATATCAAATTTCAAAAATTATTTATTTTTTTTAGAACGGTAGTTTACTCTTGAGTAATCCTCTATGCTACTTCCTAAGCAACTCCCCGGGTTGCTCCTAAAGTTGCTCGGTGAGATATAGCCGGAATTGAATTCGGACTTTAATAGTTTAGCCCGCTTAAGGCGAGTTATTTTATTCTCCGATAGGCTTCTCTTCGATGACGGATGTAATAAATAATTACAATTTTCGTCTTTCTATCCACCTGGTAAATTACTCTATAATCTCCAACCCGAACTCGATAAAATCCTTCTGTGCCTGAGAGTTTACGACTTTGAAAAGAAAAAGAATTGGTTGCCAGCAACTCGATAGTTTTAATTATACGGATTATTTGCTGGCGCGCGATACTCCGTAAATCATGTTCTGCAGACTTCTTCTATCGAACGTCATATGAGTCCATTTTTTCTTAATCGGTCCTTAATTTTATCAAAAGGTATCGATGGTTCATTTCTTCGTTCGGCAACTACTGCCAGGTCATGCAGGTCTTCCAGAAGTTCCTCATACTCTTTGAGCGGAAGTATTATTGCTCGCTTTTGCCCTTTTTCCCCGATGATATATTGAGCTTTAAACTTTCTCACATTTCTATCTTAACAGAATCACATTTAGTGTCAATAGTATTTTACTGATTATCAAGGAACGATTCGATAGTTGCCTTAAAACTGCGGTATAGGAAGCAACACAGGGAGGCAGCCCCCGAAAATACAGTGTCAAGTGGATAGTGCATTAAAAGGCAGTGACTAGGGGATAGTGTATAGTGGCTAGGGAAGAATGAAAAGAGAGGCGCAAGGCGCCGGGCTGAAAAATCCAACTGAACTCGATTCTTTTAACCACAGAGATAACAGAGAGAAGAAATTAACCGAAGAGAGACTGAAATAAAAGAGAAAAATGTCGGAGAGATATCCTCGCCTTGATTCTTTGAGGTCGAGACTAGGAAGTCCCTCTTACTACAAAGGGTGGGGCATAAATGTAACCGCTACATTTAAACGGTTGATATGTTTCAGCCCCCCTGTCTGTTCCCGAGTCTGCCCCCCGGTCTACCCC
>JAOUPE010000226.1 GCA_029880025.1 Caldifarciminota bacterium | reverse complement strand
TTAGAGATTGTCAACTTGATTGTGCCAACCTTGAATGATGATACGACCAAAATACGAGAGATGTGTAAGTGGATAAAAGAAAATTTAGGCAAGGATGTCCCGGTGCATTTCACCCGTTTCAGTCCCAACTATAAGCTGACCAATTTACCTTCGACCCCAATCACTTCATTAGAAAATGCAATAAAAGTTGCCGAAGCGGTAGGTTTAAAATATGTATATATCGGAAACATACCAGGGCACAAAGCCAATAATACATACTGCCCAAATTGCAAAAAATTATTAGTCAAACGATTAGGTTATTCGGTTCCTGAAAATAATATCAAAAACGGCAAATGTAAATTCTGTGGCGAGAAGATCAATGGTATCTGGACCCTCTAATTAGCTTATGAAGAGCACGGTCTATTTTGTTCCGGCATCTTTAATGAATGACAACATTGGGAAAGTATTAAAGATAAGCGGCTTTCTTGATTTGCTCCCTTATCGCCGAAAGTTAGGAGTCAAAGTCCATTTTGGTGAAGAAGGCAATAATAATTTCCTGAGCCCTAAACTGGTTCGTGAAGCAATCAAGACGGTGAGTAAGTGTGGTGTTCAACCGGCTCTTTTAGAAACGAGTACTCTCTACCGTAGTAAACGCGCGGATGCCAAGTCCCATACCGAACTGGCATTAAGTCATGGCTTTCGCTTAAACCAGGTTTTAGCGCCCATCGAAATCATTGATGGCAAGCGAGGTGAAGGTTATTTTGTCAAAGATACAAATTTACCCAATGTCAAGAAAGCGAAAATCGCTAAGGGTTTAAGAAAACTCGGTCTGCTATTAAACCTGGCTCATTTCAAAGGTCATTTTGTCACTGGTTTTGGCGGTGCGCTGAAGAACATTGCGATGGGTTTATCGGCAAAAGGCGGTAAATTGGAGATGCACTCGCTTTCTAAACCATATGTCAATCCTGACAAATGCAAAAGTTGTGGCACTTGTCTTGATGCCTGTCCAGTTGATGCGATTAGCTTTGTTCGTTACGTGGCAAAGATTGGATTGAACTGCTATGGTTGTGCCAGTTGTGTCATTGTTTGTCCTAATGCAGCGATTCAAATCAAATGGAACGAGGCTTCCGAAATGACCCAGCAAAAACTTGCCGAATACGCCAAAACGATATTAGAAGACCGCAAGACATTTCATTTCAATTTTGCGATTAACCTTACGCCCAATTGTGATTGCTATCCAGGCACCGAAAAACCGTTTATGCCTGATATCGGTTTTTTTGCTTCCTATGACCCGGTCGCAATTGACCAGGCGGCTTTTGACCGAATCGACGAAAAAATCAAAGAAATTTATCCGCATCTCAATCCAGAGGTTACGCTCGAGCACGGCGAAAAAATCGGGTTAGGCACTCGCGAATACCAAATCGTCGAAGTCGAATGAAGCAACCACGAGATTTCACTAGATTTACACAAGAGAAAAATGACAAATGGCTCTATAAAGATTTAACCGAGAAAATTATTGGTGCTGCGATGGAAGTTCATAAATTATTAGGGTCGGGATTTTTGGAATACGTCTATCAGGAAGCATTATGTTATGAACTGAAACTAAAGAAATTATCTTTTGATTCGCAGAAAGAATTGGATATTTGGTATAAAGATTTATTAATCCCTAAGAAATACACTCCTGATTTGATCGTTGATGATAGTGTAATAATAGAAATAAAAGCTGCATCTGGATTAACTGAGAATGATGAAGCACAACTTCTGAATTACTTAAAAGCTACAAAGAAGCGTGTTGGTTTACTGTTAAATTTTGGCAATAAAAGTTTAGAGATTAAAAGAAGAATCTTGTGATAATCTTGTGTCAATCTCGTGGTTTAAATTTTTATCATAATGGATTATAAGGTTCAATTAGAATTATTTGAGGGACCGATCGAGCTTTTATTATATCTGGTCAGAAAAAATGAGCTCGATATCTTTGACATTCCAATCGGTCGTTTAACCGACCATTACCTGACTTATCTCCAGCAACTTCCTAAGATTAATATTGAGCAAGCCGCCGATTTTATCGTGATGGCGGTTATTCTGGTTCGCTTAAAGATGCGTTCGCTTCTGCCCAGTGCCGAAGCCGAACCGGTCGAAGAAGCGGCAATCAGTCTTGAACAAATCTTAGAAGAATTCAGAAAATATCAGAAGGCAGCCCAATTGCTTTCCGGCTTAGAAGAGAAACGATATAATCTGTTCCCTCGTTCTGGTGAGGAAATTTACGATTTAGAGGGCAGTGGCGATTTATTTGCGCTGACCCAGACCTTTAATGATGTCCTGGCAAAGCTGGCGCCCAAAGAAAGTTTAAAAATCGAGCCGCGCAAGATTCGGATAGAAGAGAAACTTGAATTCTTACGTTCGTTAATTTACGAGAAAAAACAAATTGATTTTGTTGAAGTGATAAAAGACTGCGTAGACGTTGGAGAAGTAATTGCAATATTTTTCGCTACTCTGGAATTAATTAGACTTGGTGAAATCACGGTCAAGCAAGACCAGGAATTCGGCACAATCAAATTAATTTTAAGAGAACCGAAAATATTAGAACCTATTCCTGAAACGAGCTAAGAAAGTGAAGATATAACCACCGGGATACATATCGGCACGGAGGGCAAAAAAGATTTCCGTAACCGCCTGAATTTCCATTTCTTAAGTTCTTTAGAAATGTTGCTTGACAAATACAACAAACAGAATATATTCTTTTCATCGAACCTGAAAAGGTATAATATGAACTTAAAAGTCATCGATAAAATAAAACTTCCCGAAAATGAGAAGACCGAGCTCAAGGTCTTCATCCAGCGAGTTATTAATGAAGTTGATGGTAAAATTAAGCTCATTAAGTTATTCGGTTCTTGTGCCCGGAATGAATTAACCGATGATTCAGATATAGATATTATGGTGGTAGCAAAAGAAAGAAGTTTACAGCTCTTTGACCAGATTGAAAATATCGCAATCGATTCCTTTCTTCGATATGGCGGCAGGATAATTTCGATTAAACTTCTTGGCGAAAAACATTACGAATTTCTAAAAAAATTAGAAACGCCCTTTATCAAAAATGTTGAAAAGGGTGGGATTACTCTATGGAGCAAGAAGGAAATCTGGGGACGCTTCCCGGACGGCTGTTTCTCTTTCTGTTAGATTTTGGGTATGGCAAGGATTGCAAGAGTTATTCATTAAAATCAGCATGAATTTATTACTTGACAAAAATTAAAACATTCATATAATTGCTTGCTTTATATAGGAGACTAAGTTGTGGTTAACTTTTGGCCCTGGATAATGAAGTTACAGGAATTCTTCCGTGGATTTTATTATTATATAAACCGAGGATTTGGGCAACTGTCGCCGACGCTTCATAATAGAAAGAAATTCGGGAAGTGGCTTTCTATTTCCTCTTTGTTAGATTGAGACAGGAGTAACCGATGAATCGTCTATCATGGTCATTGCTTTTTGAGACATTATTTTTAATTTCATCAATAGTTGCCCAAGAAACGCATAATTTAGAGATAATTTGGACGATTC
>JAOUPE010000227.1 GCA_029880025.1 Caldifarciminota bacterium | reverse complement strand
CCGGATATCGACCACCTAAACCGTATAAATAACCGCTATCATCAACGCAACTCATGCCGAGGGCTGTATTATTTGAATAGCTGGCTTTTGCATTCCAGTCGATGAAAGGGAAATCAATTTCATTAGATGGTAGAGCTGAACCATTTGGCGCGTTTGGAGTATTTTCAAATCCATATACCGGGTCACCATCAGCATTAAAATTTAGCGAATTACCAATCACATTGGAAGCAGCAGCAAAGGTAGCAGTCAAGATTAAGAGTGATACAAAAATACCTAATGATTTTTGCATCTTAAACCTCCTTATTTTTTATCCGACATCTTAAATGTCGAAATTTTTTATTGAGCGACCATAAGGCATAAGCGTTAATCAGGAATAATACGGGGACGCTTTTTATATTTCTGAGCTATTGTTGAGTGCGTTACTTTCTTAGGCGTTTTTGAATTCTTACCCTTTCTATACACAAACTCAATTTACCGAAACTCGGTCTGAAGTCAAGAGTTGTGTATGAGTTTTGTGGAGAAACACAACTCATTGATTACGGCGATTCTAAGAAAGATTACAGAGATTTTAAAAACCATGAAAATAAATGCATTAACCACAAATGGACACAGATTCTACGCGCAGCGTCCACTGACTGAAAGGAGGTGAACACAGATAACAAAGAATTTCAACCGCAGAGATAACAGAGAAAGTAGAGATAAATTATTGCTAATTTCAACCGGGTGTTACCAAGCATGGACTTTTGGTTATATGCGCTTGTTTTCTGCTTAAGTCCCGATATAACCGGTTATTGCCGCAATAAATTCTCGGAAATCACTCAGGTTCTGTTTTAGATTACGATAGACTAATTCTGGGTCAACTTCTAAATATTCATGAACTAAAATGTTCCGAAAGCGAACTATGCCTTTCATTTTTTCCGCCAGTGCCGAACCGATAATTTCAGCTTTCGCCAAACTTAGAAATAGGTTTTCCTCTTCGTCAGGCAGTTCAAGCCGCTGGCGAGCTAAAAGATAATTCGCTACATCAATACAAATTTGGGCGGCTAATTGTAATCTTCGCTCGACTGCGGCTTGCAGGTCTTCATTTTTTAAATAATCTTCACGATTTACCTGAGCGTTCTTTTCTAAAGTTAAGAGAATGCGCTCCAAGCGATTAAGACGGCGATAGACAATTTCTTTATCTAAGGGACTCATAATCTCTTGCTCTTTCATAAATGACTTTAGCCAAAATCCGTTGATAATGTTTCTGTAAGTAGTATTTTCCCATCATCTTGGCTTCAAACAAGGCACGGGTAGTTGGATTCTTTTCAAAGATAAGTGTTCCGCGGATTGCCCGGAAAACTAAACTCGGGTCTGACCGATTTAATACCAAAAGGTCAACTTTTCGTTTCAATGCTTCTTGTAGTCTATTGCCTAATTTTATCTCCAAATCAAATATCTGAAATTTATTTAAGGAATCATCAAATAGGACTGCGATATCAATATCGCTTCTTTTATGTTCATAACCTTCTGGCACCGAACCAAAGAGATAACCTGCAACTACTTCCGGCGTTTCGATTAAAACTCTTTTGGCTTTGGCAATTAATCTTTTAATCGTCATAAATGAACAATACCTGAAAAAGAAGTAATGTCAAGTCGAGCTTAGGGGAAGGAAAATCATGAAGGACACCGAGAAAGCAGAGAATGCGGAAATTATTTAACAACCACGGATGAACACGGATAGACACAGATAATTAAAAAACCAGAAGATTTTAACCACAGATGCTACTCGCAGAGTCCACCGACTGAAAGGAGGTGAACACAGGTTAACACAGGTAACAAAGAATTTCAACCGCAGAGATAGCAGAGAGCGCAGAGAATGCAATAATCACGGATTATCCCCGTTAGAAATAATAGAAAATTTGCGATTGCCCAAATCGGGTTGCTACTTTACTGCTACCTCTTAGAATTTCTAACGGGGTGAGGGTAATCAAAAAGATAACAGAGAAAGCAGAGATAATTTTTCTTTATTTTATTTCCCTATTCTCATTACAGAGCACATAGCTCAAATGGAAGAAATCCTTGGAAGTTGGACATCCATTTCAAAATATGATAAGCATCCCGAAAGTCTCCTATCTCTTCAAGTCAAGACAACCATAAGCTGGTCATTAGATATTGATTTTTAACTCTTATAATTTATAATCTTTATATGCCTTCTATTATTTCCAAAAGGTTAACCAAAGAAATAAAAGCATTTATTATTCAGACAGTTTACCAAGTCCTAAATGACCCTGATTTTGGATTAGAACTGACTGAGAAGGCGAAGAAAAGGCTGCACCGGGCTTTTAAACAAAAAACAATTTCCTTTTCTGAAATTAAGAAAAAACACTACTAATTTAAAAGAATCACTTTTAAGGTTCTCCACAAAAAGTGAAAAATTTATCATTAGTATTTTTACCTGAGGCAGAAAAAGATTTAGCAAGACTTGACCGCGCCATTAGACGGCGAATTATTAACAAACTTGATTGGTTATTAGAAAATTTCGATATTGTGATTCCGGAGGCGCTTACTGGCGAATTTAGGAATTTTTATAAGTTACGAATTGGCGATTGGCAATATATAAGGTTGATTGGAAGAATAATACAATTATCATCTGTTACATTGACCGACGGGATAAGATATACAAGAAAAGGTGAATAGACCTATTGTGAGATAGAAGAGAAACCACAGATTGACACAGGTAATATATCAACACTAAAACTTTAACCGCAGAGATCGCAGAGTTAAAAGAAATCACAAAGGACGAAAACTAAAGAATATTAAACCACAGATGGACACAGATTAACACAGAAAGTTACCGGCAGCTCTTTCCCTTTGATAAGGGTTGAGAAAGAGGCAAAATCTGCCTGAAACCGATACCCTCCCTCAATCCCTCCGGTCAAAGCAGGGAAGTTGTTGGTAAGTTTCTGAAATGAAATTAACTTGACATTTTGGGGATGACTCTTACAATAAATTATGATTAAAATCCAGGATAAGAAATTATACGAACTGATAAAGAAAGCGGTCGAGGAGGTGTTAAAAGAAAATCTCGCGAAATTGAAAATCGCTTTAATTCCATATGCCGATGATAAAGAAATAGAAGAAATAACACAGATTTTCCGCTCACCCAATAAATATAAAAAGCAAATATTCCAAAGGAAGAAATTATAAGTGTGGAAATATGAGCTTAGTAAAGAAACCGAAAAGGCATTGGCTAAATTCCCGGAGAAATTAAGAAAGTTAATACTAAAAAGGATTAAAAACGTCGGTGATTGGTTTGAAGGGAAAAACGAACTGATGGCTGATGTTAAAAAATTATTTTGGCTAATGGCAGGGATTTTACCGGATTCGTGTCGGTAAAATAAGAGTTTTATTTTCAATAGACGAGGATAGAGAAATAATTAGAATTCATGATATAGGGTATCGCGGAGATATTTATAAATAAAACAGTCCACCTGAGGCGGCAAGCTACGCATTGTGCCCTTGAATTACCAAGAATCAGAATGGTGTGACTTTCAA
>JAOUPE010000225.1 GCA_029880025.1 Caldifarciminota bacterium | reverse complement strand
TGGATTGGCGGTTTTTATTACCCTTCTTTTAGTCCATGGAATTCACAGCCATCAACCGGACAAAACCAATTTTCACCCTGGGGCGGACGTGGATGCGTATCCGAACCATTACGACGATGATGGTGCCAGAGTTTGCAGTGCAATTGATAAGCCTCAAACGCATTATCCGCATATTTGAACCAGAAATAGGCATATTTAGATTCGATGCCACGCGGAGAATGGATCATAGCCTTTAGTTCAGTGGCGATATCATTGTCGGACCGACCGATATCTAAAACCACTTCGCCGTCATTTGAGAGAAGATATACACCAGGTGAATTTTGAGTGACGTAATAATCCATCCATTCTAAACGATGAAAACCCTCCATTTCCCTCCTTTGCTAATTAGATGTTTATTATAATCTAAATTTTTGCCTTTGTCAAGTTTTTTCCACTTGATTACCAATTAGAAAGAGAATAAAATAGTATTGTTGCGTTTATTAGGTGATTTCATGTTAGGCAAATTAGCTCGGGAATTAAGATTATTGGGAATTGATTGCGCCTATCAGAAAGAAGCAAATTCCGAGCAGACCCTGAAAAAAGCTAAGAATGGACAACGTATTCTTTTGACCCGAAATACAAAATTAAAAGACAAAGAATCGGTATTTTTTATCGAGAGCGAAAAAGTAGCCGAGCAGGTTCAGCAAGTCTTAGAAGCTTTTCCCAATTTAGCGTTCAATCCGATGACTCGTTGCCTTGATTGTAATGCGGTTCTGGTGGAAAGAGAAAAGGAGAGCATAAAATCAGAAGTTCCGTTTTACGTCTATCGGACGCAAGAAAGATTCTATTGTTGTCCGGATTGCGGCAAGATTTATTGGCGCGGCACCCATTACGAAGATATGAAAAAAAGGGTCAGTAAATATCTTAAGAAATAAACCAGTGCTCTTTTTTACATTGAATACTGCTTGATAAAAGTAAAAATTCGGTTTTAATGATTAATTTTTTAATGGGTATAAAATCTAAACCAGGAGAGGAGGAGCAATGCCGGTAAAGATAAAAAACTATAAACCTGCCCTGGTCGGGCTTTCAATTCTGCTTGCCTTTTGTTTGGCAGTGGCATGGGGAAAAAAGCCAAAGCTAGAAAAGGTAGGGTCCACTTTGCAAGTCCTTTCAGCCGAAGAGATTAGAGCGGTTTTAGCGCAGCTTCCGACTCAATATCTAATCCCTCCGATAATAAAAAATGTCCTACAGGATATGGGTAAGGATAACGATAGGAAAATGGTTATAGGACTCCTTAGGCTTAGCGAAATTAAGGGAATATCGCTGCTGAACAACCTTTACTCCAATGCCCGATTTTATAAAGGATTATATGCTGGAACTTTGTCAAAAGAACCATTTGTATATTTGATGGTTGTTACGGATGATGATTGTTATTATATGCCTCAAGAATTTAATCGGTTGCTTGACAAGAAAGGTCTTAAATTAAATGATAGGAATATAATTTCACTTGCCAAAGCATTTGTGATAATGGCGTTAGGAAATGAGGCGGTTACTGGATTAGAGGGAGTTTTGGAAAAAGAACTCCTATCCTTTCCCCAAATCACTTTCCTGGAAGGAAAGAGGGTAAAGGAAGTGATAAACAGAATAGCATACATGGTAAAATTGAAGGTAAAGATTAATGAGCAGATAGAAGATTGGTTTTTTAATGTATCTTATGGTCAGTTTGTAGTAATATCAAGAGGCGACCCAAAAGAACCAATCAAGAAATATGGTTTGCCAATATATGGTGGTGTGAAATTGGGACCCTGGTGGAGAAAATAAGTTTAGAAGGATTAAGATAATGACGCAATACGCTTTACGCAATCACGCAGAGTGCTTTACGCTTAACGCTAAATGCCCGATTCGGGCGTGATGCGTGCAGCGTTCAACGTCAAGCGTCCAGTAGTTTACTTTTCAGGGAATGGAAATCGGAAAGTAATTGTTGTCCAGGCTCGGATTTTTTTACCTGTTTGTATTAAAGGTTTAAATTTCGATTCCTGAGCTGCTTTCAAGGCTGCGGTATCTAAGATTCCATAACCGGATGATTTCAAAATCTCGGCATATTCAACCTGCCCATCAGTACCAACCACCGCTTTGATTACAACCTCTCCTTCGAGTTTTTTTTCTTGCGCCGATTCTGGATATTTTGGTTTTGCAATTTCAATCGGCTCGGGTTCTCCACCCACGACAAAATAGCGTGCTACCTTTGGCTCAACACCTGGTTTAGCCCTCTTGTCTAAATCAGTCACAATTAGATTTGCAATACTTTCCTCTTCAACTTTTGCTGATTCTTTTGGTGCGGCTGCGGCAAGCGTTCGAATCGCTTTTTCTTTCTCCACATAAATTGGTCTTTCTGCGGTCACTGATACTTCTGGTTCATCAACCGCTGCTTGACCTTTTTCAGTTACCTCTTCTTCAGTTTGCGTCAACCCTTTTTTTGCCATTTTTTGCCGGGCTTCACCTCGTCCACGCACCGCCATTTTTTCTCTTTTCGTAACAAGCGGTTCGGTCTTTTCTGACTCGACCTTTTCGCTTGGTACTTTTGCCTTTGCTTCTGGGATAGCCGGTCTTTCGGCAAGGGTCGGGGTTTTTAATAAGTCTTTACTCTTTTTAGTGCCTGGCACCGTCGTAAGAAATTTCATGCCAACAATTGCTATCAATAGCACAATCGCGGCACCAGCCAGAACCGGTGCCAAGCGGGGCAAGGCAAAGATGCGAGTTTTTGTCCGTTGCCGTTCTAAATCTCGCTGGCGGATTTTTCTCCAGACATGACCGGTAAGCGTTTCAACATAATCCGGACCGGGTTTTGGGGCGATGGTTTTGGTTAGTTGATGTAATTCTTTTAATACCTTCACTTCTTTCTGACAGACCGGGCACTGAGCAAGATGCTTTTCTACAGTCTTTCGTTCTTGCTCGCCGAGTTCATTATCAACAAAAGCTTCTAACTTTTGTTTAATCTTTTCGTGGTCGGTCATTTTATTTATCTCCCTGGCAAATAATCACTCAAAAGTTCTCTTAATTTCTCACGGGCACGGCTTAGTCTTGACATAACCGTTCCGATCGAGATTCCTAAGACATCGGCAATCGCTTGATAACTCATATCTTCAAAAGTTCGCAGAACAAAAACTGTCTTCTGTTCTTCCGGCAAATTGGTCAGTTTCTTTTCCACCGCCCTTTGCAAATCCAAAGCTTTTGAATTAGGGGCAGGATTATTATCCGGATAAGATTGGGCATCTGCTATCGGCACAAACTTAGCAAGTTTCATCCTACGCCAGTGATTGATACAAAGGTTGACCGCAATCCGATAGAGCCAGGTATAAAACTTGTATTTTTCCTTAAAACCCCTAATCCCTTCATAAGCATGAACAAAAGTCTCCTGGGACAAGTCCTGGGTATCAGCATGATTGTGAACCATTCCATAGATCACCTGATAAATTCTGGTTGCATACCTTTGCATCAATATATCGAAGGCTTGAGTTTCGCCTGCTTTTACTCTCCTTATCAATTCTAAATCGGCTAAT
>JAOUPE010000224.1 GCA_029880025.1 Caldifarciminota bacterium | reverse complement strand
CAAAAAAATCCCTGCATTGTAACTATATGAAAATATGTATCTTAATTGTTATTCAAAAACAGCGAGTTTGGCATAAGATATGCTTAATTTTTAATGGGTTCTTTTAAAATTGGGAAAAATGGAAGGGGGTGCACCTTTAATCCAGGTTCCTCTGATAGGCGGCATCACAGAACCATTTAGCACCTCCTTCTTAAGAATTTAGCTCTTTTAAAATTTGGATTGACAATTATCATCGGGAACTCGCGTCTATCACCTCCTTACCGCATCGCGAGAGAGTAATAGGGTAGGAAAGGCGGGTTATTTAGTCAGTTATAAAACCGAGGGTTCTCTGCCATCTCTGCCCTCTTGCCTTTGTCACCTCATGACATTTACCTTTCCTACCTTATTGCTCCAGTGTTCTGACTACGGGTTCTGACAATAGATTTCGAGCGGACACCTGCACACATCTGAGGGATTAATGGCGTTGATAAATTTTAATAATCGGTAGCCTTCAGTGTTTTATCGCACAGAGCTTTAAAGTGTGTGGTGTCCGCCTAAATTTCCGGGGGCCGACATCTTAGCCTCCTTCTTGGGATTTTTCCTTAGCCTTAGCCCAATGCCCAAGTCCTTTCAATTTCGGCCCCCTTCCTCTATCCTTAAACACCCGGTAAAGAGGAAAAGACGAAAGAGCGAATCTTCTGTCACGGTTCTCAAGACAGAAAATTCCACTCGATGTTTATAAATGGAATTACAAGGCATCAAATGCCTAATCAGATTAGGGCTGCTGTATGCCTGAAAGAACCGTTCCAATATAAAATTGAGGATGCCACCTCTAATATAACTATTATTGGGCACTCCAAGGGCGGTCGCAGGGTACGGATAGCCCTTTTTATTACCAGAAAAATAATAATCAGCTGTGGTAGAAAAGGGGTGTGGTTGAAAATTTTATTTAAATTCTTAACTTTAATTACTTTATTCATAGTCATCTCAATCTTAGGACCGGGTTGTTTAGAACGACCCAAATTGCCGGAATGGGAAACCGAAATAAACATACCTCTCCTAAATGACACTTATACTATTTCTGACCTGATTAAAGTTACCAACAAATTCCGAATCAGCCAAGATTCAATTGTTCAGTTTTACTCAGAATTTAATATCGATACCGCAACACCCCAGCCTATTTTAAATCTTTTTTCCCAAAACTATAATTTAGACCTCAAGGTTTCGGAATTCGAAATTTCCAACTTAGATATTAACCGGATAAATTTGAGCCTTATCGACATTACCGAGTTACCACTTCCCGATACCGCAGTTAGGATACCGATTCCTGGTTTTAGTCAAACGCTCAACTATCTTATAAATCTACCCGACATACAACGGATTGAGCTGGCTTCTGGTATCTGGAAAGTCAGGATTCACAACTACACCAATCTGAATTTTGACTCATTAGTCCTGAATGGTCCAACGATAGATAATATGAGAACCGGTTGGATTGGGGCACAGACCACGAAGGAGATGGAACAGAGTATTCAGTCAAATTTAGTAGAGAATCCGGTTTTCGTCGAGATTAGATTGATTTCACCTGGTTCGGCACCTGATTCGATTTGGGTTTCTGGTTTAGATTCGTTAGTGATTGAACTGGCGCTGGATTCAGCCCGAATCCTTAGTGGCATCTTATGTCTACCCGAAATCACAGCCGAAAATCGGACCTTGATTGATGTGAATTGCAGCCAGAATTTCAAGATTGACAGTTTAGAACTGGCTGGCGGCGATGCTCTATTAAACTTTTATAATAGTTTGCCAACTAATCTTTGGATTAACCTACAGATAACCAAATTAAACTACCGCAATACATTTCGAATTGAGTCAAATGGGACAATCTCGGTACCGATTTCCCTTGCCGGGTTAAAACTTACCAGCCAAGATTCAAGCAATTTAAAGGAAATTAAAGGTATTCAGGTTGATATGATCTGCACTGCCGAATCGACCACGAATTTCGTTGTAATCGACCAGGCTGACGGTCTGACGGTTAATTATCTTATATCCAATTTAAATTTTCGACAATTAGCCGGTGAATTTTTGCAGCCGATTCATCTGACTTCGCCCGAAAAGAATTTATTCTCAATTCCTGGTCAAGGCACGCACGGCTTAAGAGTCTCATCCGCCGAGGTCTTCTTGCACATTTTTAATACGGTAGGATTTCCCGCCGAGCTCAAATTTCGTATTTTTGCGCGCAGGGATAATGGCGATAGCATTTACCATATCGAAAATATCCGGGTCGAACCAGGCAGTCCTGAATTACCCTCAGAAGTTAATCTAACGATTCCGGTTGCTCGGATAATCAATTTTGGTGCGCGCCAAATCAAATTCGCCACCGAGGTTACAATTTTTGGCAAAGGACGAGTCGATGCCAATTCCTTTGCTTGTGGCAACGGTTATTTAAGTTCACCGTTGAGGATTGCATTTAATTCGGATACGACATTTTTAGGTGAATATAGATTTAGCCTGAAGGAAAAAGACCGACAGGACATCCTTGATTGGCAAACCGGAGTGCATGGCTGGCAAGTAGTTAGTGCTGAATTTTATTCCGATTTTTCCAATCACTTTCCGGTTGGATTTAATGCGCGCCTGGTGGTTACACCGGATACCTCCAGTTCTGAATTAAACCTTGCTGCCGATGACTCATTAGTAGTTCCTTTAATTATCCCTTCCGGCTATGTTACCGGACCCTGGCAAAACCAATATTGCGCACGGGCTAAAGATTCAACCATGATTATTACTTTGGATGAGAACGATATAACTCTATTCACTTTGCCTTCACTTCGCAGTCATCTTGTTTTCTACTTTCTGCCCAGTGATACGGTAACGATTCGACCGGATGATTTTCTAAAGTTATTCTCCCGGGCTGTGATAAAACTGCAGGTAAAATGAGATTACTAAAATATATTTGTATGATAGGAATTTTAACCAGCACTAATGGATTTTTTATTGGTTCGGGTTTTTCTGACTTGGATGAGTTCGGTCTAAGAAATTTATTGCATTTTGAGCATCCTGAATTTGGCTATCGAATCATCGGTCTCGAAGCCGGAGTGCTTAACAACTCCTTTACCCTCAGCCAATATAACCAATATTCAGGTGCTTTTCTGGATAATCGAGCCAAAGATGAAATTTTGCATTCAATACCGGAAACCGGCATGTGGCTGAATGCCGGGGCTAATCTAACTGGATTTGATTTAATTTTCCGTAATTTTGGCTTTTCGGTATTTGGGACCGGTTCTTATGACCTGAAGATACCAAAAGATGTATTCGACTTAGCACTTTATGGCAATCAGATAAACCGTCGGTATGAAGCCGATGGTTTGTCACGCCAGTCAATTTCATTTTGGGGCATCTCGGCTTCTTACAATTTACGCATAAAGCAGCGATTTCAATTCGGTTTGGCGGCTCGCTACTTAAGCGGTATTTCAATATTTGAGACTCTAAGATCACAGGGCTACCTTCTAACCACACCAACCTATGTGGCTTCAGAAGGTTCGTTATCTTATCGGTTGGGCCGCGGCGGGAATGGTG
>JAOUPE010000019.1 GCA_029880025.1 Caldifarciminota bacterium | reverse complement strand
CCATAGCCGCAATCAAAACAATAACTATCAGGATTATGATAACTATCGATTTCTTAGACTGAGCCATCTAATAATAGAATAATTACTTTCAGGTATTGAGTCAACGAAATAAACTGAAACACGGAATAACACTGAAAAGAATTGAATACAACACTGAAAATACTGAAGTGCTTGAAGCACATCCCAGCACTGCCTCAGGCAGTCGGTGCTTTTCAGTGTTTAATATTTAACTGTATCCAGTATCCAAACCTAGGGCACAAAATGTCCCAAATTAGAAACAAACTGTCCAAAAATTTGCGGTGCCGAAATCACAAAAAGAAATCCTCTCTTTGTTAAGTTATTGAGAAATATAGTCTTAATCATAAATTAAAATCTGGCATAAGTTTTGCATTTTAGATTGATATGAAAATTAGAAAAAAGCCCGGTTGGCTTGAAAGGAGGCAGAAATGAAGTTACTACTAATATCAATAAGCCTGATAACTAGCATCGTTAGCTCGGTTGGGTATCTTACAATAAAAGAAAAATCTAGAGTGCCAAGCAATCCTACATATACAATCACACGATATGAAATTAAAAAAGATACTCTGGAAACATATTCCGAAGATAAAGTAATAGAAACAGTAGCCGATGGTTATCGTGCTGAGGTTTTTCCCAAATTATTACAGGTTTATCCTGGGGCTAAGAAAACCAGATAATACAAAATTAGCAACACCGAGCCAACGACGAAAAAAATTCATCGTTGTAAAATAAAGTCAACTTCACAGCCTAGAGGGTGACCTCCTAAGTAGCCCCCTAGGCGGTATACCCCTCCTTTTGACGAAAATACGATAAGCGATTGACGAAGGACGAGTTAGAAGAAAATTTGGCTTGATTTTTATATGCCTATTAGGCATAATTTTAAAATTACTATAAGGCTATTTTTTGTTATTTATTCTTAACAAATCAATAGAAAGGAAATCAAAAAATCGCGAAGAAAAATTTAAAATCTTGACTTCTTTAAGAAAAAATAGTATAATAATATATAGTATAGTCCGAGTTGTTTTTCTTGGACTATATGAGGTGGCATCCAAATAAAAATCCGCCTGGTTGGGCGGATTTTTTTTAATTTTAGAAACTAAATTGCAATTGAGCGATTATTTTGTGACATTGGCTCCGGCTGATTTTATCGTCAAGATAAGAATAGTTTAACATCGGTTTCAGATTATCACCTCTTATAAACCAGTTAATACCAACCGTAATTGCCATTTGAGATTGACCAGAAGTATATCGTTCAAATCTTACAACTGGTTGTAAATTCCGGTAACGATATCCTGCCGAAACATAAAAACCATTGCTGTTTATACTGCCATCTTTGGCATAAAGGAATTCACTTTTCAACATCACAGGATTCCGGACAAAAGCTAACTCTGCTCCAAACCGTTGGGCATTAACCAAAGCCCCATCAGGACCAACTTTACCCCAATATAAATTTCCGCCAAATGTTAATCCTAATTCAGGTTCTGGTATGAAAACCAATCTCCCAAGCAAATCCTTCCATTTATTGTTATCTTTTAATTGGTTTCTACCATTGCCATTGGTCACAGCTAAGGCGCATTCGAAAAATCTCTGTTTGGTTGCGAGCTGTATTCCGATATCTCGAGTAATCCCGGTTGATGTACGGTGTTTACTAATGATTGAATATTCGATAAAGTCAAGTTTTGGTGTCGGCGTCAAATTTTCAATTCCGGTTGGGGGTTTTAGCTGACCAAATCGCAGCTCATAACTATTTCTGGTGAGACACAGATAAAGGTCATAAGCCGGAGCGCCCGAAATTTCGCCCATATCATAATAAAACCGGATTTTGGCATAGTCGGTAATCGTACCAGTTAAACCCAGGAATCCATAGACACGAGCAAAACTGTTTTCGTCCATTTTATTGCCGGCAGAATCGGTTGTCGAAAGATAATAATATCTCCCCCAAACACAGGCATCGAAACTTAATTTCCCTTTAGCAATCGATAATTCTTGCGCAAGCATACTGCTGATAATGGTTAAGACTGCTATAACCACTATGCTCTTCATTTTTTCTCCCTTCTATTAGTGGAATACAAAAAATTGGCGGAGGCGTGTAGGAATCGAACCTACCAGTCCACTTATCGCAGACCATACGGATTTGAAGTCCGCCAGGCACACCAGCACCCATTCGCCTCCAACCATTAATAAAGACAAATTGGATGGGCAAAAATTTCTGCAATAACAATTAAGATAATATCCGGGTTTCTTAGATTGTCAATCGTGATAGGATATAGGTTATTCCAAGCTTGGTTTACTCTCCCTTTACATTTATGATGATTTTATCCGAACCGACATTCATCAGGACGTCAGCAGCACGCATCACAATTACATTTTCTCCGGGGCTGAGCTCAATTTCAAAAGCAAAATTCTCGGTTTTGGTGTCAAAAATTTTATCCGAAGGTGATAGCGCCCGCCAATCTGAAGCATTGATTGAGTACTCACAACTCTTGATTATCGAATTCTGGTCAGAAACCGCAAAAGTTATCAAATACTTCTGCCTTGGCTTGAGCTTTGCCGCAATCTTGGTAACTTTAGGTGGAGTGTTATCAATCTCAAACCAATCGCTTATTCTCACGCCGGTCAATTCTAAACCAAGTGGCTGATTTGGTTTGTCCGAAGCGACTATTTTGATTTGGTATTTACCATCGGGTAAGATTTCACCGTCAAGAATATAACTTTTGTCTCTCAGATTCGACTTTAATAATTTCCAATCTTTTTCTTCGATTCCTTTATAATATAAATCAAATGTCAAAGAATCACCATTCGGGTCAAAGGCAGTCCAGGTAATTTTTCGGTCTTGGCGACGTAAACTTAGACCCTTCGGTTTTAAAGGTTCTTCCGAATCAGAACCTTCTTTCATAACTTCAACCGAATAGACCACCGGCGCTAAATTTGTCTCCAAAAAAGAGATTTTCACACTGGCTAGCGCCGGGGTTTTAGTATTAGCATTTGAAGCGAAGGTCGCTTGCCACTGCAGAAACCGGGCGGATGGGCTTTTAATATCACTTTTATCGGTAATCGAACTAAATTGACTCCAGGTTTCGTCTGGATTTTCCGAATTACCAGAACGAGTTTGAAACTCGATACTTGTGCCTGAAGGCATTTCAGTTTCAGAACTCAATTTTCCCCATTCACTCTGAGTTTTAGAATCGAAGGGTTTAGAAATAATCCGGCCTTCTTTATTCAGGTTTGATTTTAAAAGATAAACCTGACCGGGATTTCCGGTCCCAATCAGTATTGAACCAGCCGGACCGGAACTGAAAGTAGTAATCTGCGGTTCGGAAGTCGTGAGGAACAATGTTCCTAATCCCTTACCGGTTGCTTCTTTATCCAGTTGGTAAATTCTACCGGTATTACCAGTTCCGGCTAGAATTTCATTGCCGTAGCTATAGAGCGCGAAGATGACCGAATCTGAACTCGACCAGAATTGTTTAACCAAACCATCAGCTGTGAGTTGATAAATCTTGGGAACAAGGCCAACTGGTTTAGCAACATCCGAGATATCCAATTTTTGCGGTCCGGGCTTTGAATAACCAGGATTGGCTCCGCAATAGATATCGCCCTTATCATGAATTAAGAGCGCTCGAATCTCCTCTTCGCTTGCATCATAAATTGTCATCACTTCGGGCTTATCCTCTAAGTTTGAGATTTTGTAGACCAATCCTTGACCCGAGCTTCCAGCAAACAGTATTGATTTAGGTTTTGATGAATAAGCTAATGAGGTGATATGGGATTCAGGCGAATCATAAATCAATCTGCCTTTTCCCTGGGCATCAACCCGATAGATGTTCCCTTTATCGCCCGTTCCGATATAAAGGAATCCTTTGTCGTCAAAAACTAAAGCAAAAATGTAGGTCTCATCGGTTTCGAAAAATTTCATTGCTTTACCAATTGGACTAATCTTATATACGATACCTTTAGGTGCGGTTCCGGCGTAAAGGTTATCTTGTCGGTCCAGAGCAAGACTTAAGATTTCCGTCTCTTCCGCATCAAAGAAAAGTTCGGCTTTACCACCTTTGATACGAAAGATTTTACCATCACTGCCGGTACCGGCAAAAATATTGCCCTTCCTATCACTAACTAATGCCCAAACCGAGGATTCCCCGGTATTGTAAAGCAAAGAAAGTTCTGGGCCGAGTTTTACTGTACCATCTGCCGTGATTGAAAGATTGTGAATTTCTGAGCTGCGCAAAAAATTGTCATAGCCAGAAAATTCTTGAATCGAAGAAGCGAATAATAAACTCAAAGTTATACCGACCCCAACTCTAATAATCATTCTTATAGAAATTTGGATTCTCATTTTTTACCTTTCTACAATTAGATTTAAACTCACCACCCCTTGGATAATCTCATCAAAAGTAAGAGAATGGCGCAAGATTAAACTGGATTCAGTAATTGCAACCGTTTTTTTCGGTCGGGTAAGAACCTGTTTTAAAAACAGGGGGGGATTAGGTAGTTCTTGTGCTTCGACCACGACTCCTTTTTGAGGCACATAGCCAGAAATCTGCATCTCATTTTTCCTGCCTAATTTTTCGATCTGTTCAATCAGTTGGGTAAAACTTTTTGCGGTTAATCTTTCCGGCGTTCTGGCAAGTTCAAGGAGATAAGTAGAGTCGGCGTTGGCAACAATCAAGGCAAGCCTTCCGACCGGTGTTTCCTTAGGAATTTGGATTTTTATTTTTTTGGTGTCAAATTTACCTTGAAATGAACGGAGTCCAATTGTGATTTCAAGTGAATCGCCCGGTTTGACTTTTTCTTTATCGGCAACTAATTTTTCAATAAAGGTCGTTCTTTTTTTATTTTCGATATCGAGTCTTATTGCAATATCTTCAATCTTTACTTTTTCAAATTCGTTGTTAATTAGACGGGCAATCGGGTCAACCAGGCTAACCGCAATTCCTATGGCACTGGCGTCACCGCTTATCATCTGGCTCAGTTTAATGACCCTCCTATGGTCGGTCTTTATTTTTAAAATCATATCGGCTTTAATCGTTGACTCGCCCAAAATATTTCCTCTGGCAACAATCGAGTTTAGGATTATTGTATTTAAAAGGATTGGCAAGAGATTTTTGTGTTCGATACTCTCATAGGAATAAATCGTATCGGTTTCCTGGGACTGAATTGCGACTTTGATTGGAACCATTGGTGTGGTCTTGCCAATTTTACCCATGATACCACTTGCCCGGTCTTGAGTAATCATTCCGATGGGTCGAGTCGGGGAAAACATTTTGAAAGAGAGGGCTTGCGATGGCATCACGGAATGGATGACACCGGCGATCAGCGGCAATTCAACTTTGCCGCCCAGAAATATCGGATGACCCAATCCTAATATTTTATCTCCATCCCGATAGGTTAGAGTCCCAATCGCCGCAACTCGCATATCTCCTTGGATTAGAACAGTTCCAATAGCAGCACCCGGTTCTAATTCGATTGGCATAGAATCAGAACCGATTCCGCCAACAAAAACTGGTAACAACCCGTAACCCGAAAGGAAGTCATCAAGCTCGGTCGAAAACTCCGGACAACTGAATAGAGCAGATGAAGAAATTGCTAAAGGCAAAGGAATATGCCTAAAATTGTTTTTGCTATTAGTCAATTTGAATTGCTGATTTTGGGGTGAAGCTTTGCTCTGTTTGTCAACATCAATAATTTCCAGTATTTCACGAATCGGAGTTATACCAGCAATCGGTTCTTTTAGAAACGACCAGGTGTATGCGAGCGCACCAATCAATTTACCGTTGATATAAACTGGGCTACCACTCATGCCAGCGATCACACCGGTTTTTTCTAAACCACCAGGGATTGAACCACCCGAAAGGCGGGCAAGGATGATATCGCCTCGCGGCGAAACATTTTTCATCACATCGATGATTTCTACTTGGAATTCTTCAATTTTAGTTTGGTTGAAGACGGTTTTGCCAATACCACGCATTCCCGGTTCGATTTCCGAAACGTCCATCAATGATGAAAAACAAACGTTGAAAGTCAAAAAACAAAAAAGTGAAATATATTTCATATGTTTTAATTATTTAAGAATCAGAATACAATTTCCTTAAAAAAGGTGAGATTTCATTTCATCCCACTTCTTACGCCAAACCGAATAGTCTTGGAATTCCCGTACATTGATTGGTATCCATAATGTCGACTGAAAATCTTTATCTTTGATAGTCGGGTAGAAAATTGATTCGTCCGTATCATAAATCCCAAATAGATATGCCTTCGTCCCTTTATTTTTGGAAAGCTTCACTGAATTTTTAAGCATAACCATCCTTTCATCAAACATTACTTTTGGAAAATAACGATATTGTTGTGGAGCAAGTGCGAATTCAAATTGAAGAATTGCCCGTGTTTCATAATTCTCAAGAACTGCTAAATCCGGTTTTTGACCATGGAATTCTGGATTAACCCGAAGAATCCATCCCGGCAGAGTTAGAAAGAATCTACGACTGTGATAATAAGCGATGCTTTTTAAATCATCTTTATTGAAAATACGTAAACCTTTGAGGTCTTCCTTTATTTTTACAACTAAAGAACCACGGGTAAATTCCGTAACTTTATCTCCAGAGAACATCCTCAGTTTCTCATTCTATCAAGCGTGTCTCTTTTGTCAACAAAAAAGAAAAGGACCCGGTGTGAACGGGCCCTTTTTATTCTATTTGATTATTTCTTCAACACGAGTTTATGCGTCGTTCTTATTTTATCCGAACTAAATCGTAATAGATAAACACCGGCTGGCAACCTCTTCGTATCGAGTAACAATAAACCATTCATCGTTGGGGTAGAATGGACGTACGATTTAACGAGTTCTCCGCAGATATTATATAGCTTCAAGCTTATTGAGCTAGCAACCGGTAAAGAGTACCTTACCGAGATCATATTAACCGCCGGGTTGGGTACAATTGAAAGTGTAAAATTACTGGTGCTTGATTTCTTAATATCCATCGCACCTTGATTCAGCTCTAAATTTGAAGTTTGGGCGGTTGTCATCGTTGGTGGTACATGGCGATAAAATTCATTAGTTTTGTTCCCTTTTGAAACATAGAAATAACCATCGAGGATACATAAAGTCCCGCCGCCTTTCACTTTTTTGCCACTAGCGCCGAGAGGAATATCCCAGTTCTCCGGCATCTGTATCCAACTATCACTGGCAATTTCATATTTCCAGAATTCGTTCGTTTTGCCGCCCTTTAGTAAGTAGAGATTATCGTTGTAGTATACAAGTCCTGCGCCGTCTTTTATTTTCTTTTTCTTACCGTCCCGGTTAATAAATATTTTACGATCGTATTGTCTCAATCGATGCCAGGAGTCACCACTAATACTGTAACTGAAGAAATCACCGTAATATCCTTTTAGGACATAAATGAGGTCATATCCATCGTAGGCTAAACATGAACCCTTCTTATATCCAATTTTACCACTTGTTCCAGGATCCGTCTTAACAATAGGTGTCCAAATATTAGCGGCAATATCATAAATATAAAACTCTTCGGTCTTTCGCCCTTTCATAGCAAACATATATTCTCTCGAACCTAATGCCGTAAAGTGGACTAAGCCTGAACCATCTTTGACTTTTTTACCCCGCGCCCCTTCTGGAATATTCGGCAGCTTGTTCCAACCAAGAGTTTCACCTACACCAGGAGTTGTATCAGCCACATACTTCCAAAAACCAAAGGTATTGTTTCCTCGCAGGACATATATCGCATTTCCAAAGGGTGCCATTGCGGTACCCTTTTTGGGTCTTTTCCCATCGCCAGCATCCTTTGTCCCAATTGGCATTGTTTCTAAGACCGTCCATGAGCCGACTCCAGAATCTGGGATGAAGCAATAGAAGTCTTGAGTATTGGTGCCATTGAGAAAGTATATTTTACCATTTAATGCGGCGCTAGCGCTGCCGTATTTTGGTACCTTACCAGAAGCCGATGCCGTCGGAATATCTGCCATCGCCTGCCATTGACTTGAGGCACCAACACCAATATAAAATACCCAAGGAATTGTCCAAGCCGAAGAATTTTGTGCTGCATCAAATGCCCGTACTCGCCAGTAATGAGAACCAAATGCAAGGGGTGGGGAAGGGAATCCTCTTTCTATTAGCATCGTATCGATTTCCATTCCGGTAAAGAATGGATCAGTTGCAATCTGAATTTGATAACTTGCCGCATCACTTATCTCAGACCAAAGGAATGTTGGGGTTGTAGTCCAAAGTGTTTCGCCGTTAACTGGACTATTTAAAGTACACGGCATTGGTGGGGTGGCATCTAAAAAGAACCGATATGAATTTGTCCATGATGTCCATACTGAACCGACTCCGGCTCTAGCTCGCCAATAAAAGGTTCCGTCAGGAGTAATTGGAGTGGTCGGGGTAAACGTATCGGTATTAACCACCATATTAATTATTGTTGTGAGAAATAGAGAATCGTCAGTAACTTGAATTTGGTAATTTTCCGCTCCAGGTACTATACTCCACTGGAAAGTAGGGGTTGGGTCATTAATCAGGCTATCGTTTGCTGGTGATATTAATGACGGTACTCCTAGCGTGCCAAGGAAGAAATTATCAATCTGCCAGTAACCATCATTAGCCGAAAGGTATCTAAACATAACTCGGACATCTGCCTGGCCTGAAGCATAGGAAGTGACATCAAAGGTTCTATAACCTGCCGACTGGATTGAATTTTTGTATTTCGCAATTTGGTTCCAGGTCGAGCCCCCATCACTTGAAATGAGTACCATTCCAGAATCAGGACGTAATAGAAAACTTTGATAATAATACATCCAAAACCGTAGTATGTAATTTCCTGTCACTGTACAATTTATTCGCGGCGAAATCATTATTTCATGAGTCGTATCTTCGGTGGTGGCAATAGCTGAGGCAACGGTATCGCCCCCGGTAAACACATAGCGATGCCAGTCGTTTGTATTCCAATGCAATTCATTAGTATCGGATGTCCCATTGGCAAGAATTGTCCAACCACATGGCGTCTCACCATATATATCCCAAAGTGGACTATTAAAGTTCTGAGTATAAGGGGGGGTGTAGTAAATTGGTGCTACTTCAATTTGCCGGGATATCGTATCATTATTTGGGTTACTATCATTAGCTAATGAGCAGTGGACTCGGAAGGTATGGATACCCTCTGTATCCGGTGTCCAGGTATTAAAATTCACTCTTGCCGATGAATCAACTGGCAAATTATTTATCGTTTGGACATCCATCCAAGAAAGTGAAGGTCCCATTATTGTCATTATTTCGCTGAAAGATATCGGTGGTGTAAGATAACCGACATTTTTTGCTATGGCAAAGGCGTTTTTGGGACTGCCGACAATATAGGGTCCGCGCATGGTTGCTTGTATGGTCGCAGCATCATAGACTAGGACTTCGGCTGGACCGATTATTGAATCGATCGATATGCCATAGTTCCAATCCTGCATTCGATAATGAAAAGCGATATAGATTTTTTGCCCAGCATAAGCATTCAGGCTGAAGGAAGTATCATACCAATTAATATCGTTATATCTTGTTACATACCCAATGTCAGTAAAACTACCGGTATCTCGATTTGTGGTTGAAATCCTGACATAGAGTGTCTCATAGCCAAAAGTCACCGAAGTCTGATTATTCCTGTGATAAAAGGTGAGTGAATCACCAGTCGCTACTGAACATCTTGGTGTAATCAACCAGTCGTTATTTGGTGTATCATACCAGATTCTGGCACAGGCTGGCGGGTCCCGATAATAGCCAGTAAATCTTTCCCAGGAATCATCGGGTGCAGCACCGAAATTATAACGAACCCAACCCGGTGGTGGAAATTGCGTTGAAGTAAAAGATTCGGACAAGGCAGAGGCAGTTATTACTAAACCCAGCAACAAAAACAACATTAAACATCTTTGGGTCATTTAAACCTCCTTTTGCTGGTCTCTCTGGCAAAATTATTTGAACCGTCTTTAAGGGTGGTAATTCATTATTATCTGTCCCGTATGGGACTTAGAGGCACTGAAGCCACCCTTTCAGCACACTCTGAGGATTAAATTAGTAAAAGAACAAATAAACAAAATTATGGTTTATTTTATCGATGGCAAAACTTCGTGTCAAGGAATATTTTATTATAAATATTTTTATTATCATCACATCACGATTCTATTTCCTGGAATATTAGGGTTAAGATGATGATTAAGACTTGCCAAAATTAAAAAAGTGCTCTCTTACTAGTCTGGTACTAATAAAAAACTTGACAATTCTAAATTTTTCGTTATAATTAAAATAAGTGAAGGTATGAATGGCAGAGAAAGTTTATTCAAAAAGTCTCCAAATTATATCAAGTTCGGTATTATCGACTTCCCCATTTTTGGTATTGATATATTTGAAGGAGGCTGAGAAATTTTAAGCCCTAGGGAGGTAGGATGTCAGCGGGAGACTGCTGTTCTTATAAAATACGGATTTGCCGATTTTGAAAGATTATAATTTCTGAAAATTTGGAGTGTTCCCGCCAAAAGCAAGGAGCAAATACCCCGAATTCCCCTACTTCCTGCTCCTCAACCGAGGATGACAGGGTGCCCTCTCCCTGTCATCCTCATCCGTTTATTTAATACAAACTAAAATTAGAATTCAAGTTGAATAAATCCTAGATTATTCTTTACAATTGAAATAAGTTATTTAATATAAGTATATGAGTTATCGGAATAAAAGGGTTGCCGAAGTCATTAAAGAAGCAGTAGCAAATATTATTCTTCAAGACCTTTCCGACCCCAATTTTGATTTTGTCACGGTTACCCAGGCTAAGATAAGTCGAGACCTAAAAAACGCAACCGTCTATTTCTCAATTTTTGGTGACAAGGAACAACAAAACCGAACTTTGGCTCATCTCAACCGGGCAAAAGGACTTATCCGACATCTTTTAGCAAAACATGTTACACTACGTTACCTGCCAGAATTATACTTCGAGCTCGACACACTGATTTTAAAAGAACGAAAAGTGGGAGAAATTTTAGATGGGCTGCACCAAGCCGAAAATCAAGACAAGAAAGACGAAAAGCAAAATTAAGGGTATTGGTTATTAGATGAGGGGCGTGCTTAATATCAATAAACCATCTGGAATTAGTTCCTATGATGTAATCCGTAGGATAAAGAGAATCTTTAAAGACATCACGGAGTCTGGACGAACCAGCCCATCAATTAAACTTGGTCATGCTGGAACCTTGGACCCTTTAGCCAGTGGGGTTCTCTTGATTCTATTTAATGAGGCAACAAAAATTTCTCGATTCCTTAACGAACAGAAAAAGGAATATATTGCTGCAATTAAATTAGGAATTAAAACCGATACCGACGATATCACCGGAAAAATTCAAAAAGAAAATGAACTCCCTGAACTTTCGATAAATCAGATTGAAGAAATACTCTCAGAATTTGAATGCGAAATTTCTCAAATCCCGCCGGTTTTTTCCGCGCTAAGACAGCAAGGTCAGCGTCTATACAATCTTGCCCGGCAGGGTAAAATTTATCGCCCATTACCAAGAAAGGTGACAGTTCACGAAATCGAGTTAAAGAATTTTATCTCACCAATTTTAAAAATAAGAACGATAGTTTCCAAAGGAACCTATATCCGTTCATTAGCCAGAGACATCGGGGACCGATTGGGTTGTGGTGCGACTCTTATTGCATTAACTCGTACCAAAATTGGTAGTTTCAATATTGATGATTCACTGAAACTTGAGGAGCTCACCCTCGATTTGATTCAAAAGCACTTATATCCAATTTCTTTGGCTCTCCATGATTTTGATACAGTTTATGTTAAAGATGAGGCAATAAAAAAACTCTTAACTGGACAGGTGATTAACGAATCAGACCTTATCAAAAGCGATTTAACCCAACTTTCAAGTCCAAAAGTACAAATCTGTGATTCAGCCCAAAAAGTACTGGCAATCGCATCTCGAATCGACAGCGTTTTAAAACCAATTCGTTTGATTTATGCGGATATACCGAAAACCTAATAAAGCAATTTGGAATTCGATAATTACCATTGGTAGTTTCGACGGCGTCCATCGAGGTCATCAGGCGGTAATTAAAAAATTACTTAATACGGCAAAAAGCAAAAACTCTTTGGCCGGAGTTGTCACTTTTGAACCTTCCCCCCAATTGGTAATTCACCCTGATTTTCACTATATTCTGACTCCCTTTTCCGAAAAGCAGGTAATCTTAGCTGACTCAGGAATCGATTTTATATTCTTGATTGAATTCACTAAAAGTATCCAATCCATGCCGCCTGCCCGGTTTGTTCAGAGTCAAATTTTAAACTCGCTTCATCCCACAACGATTGTCGTGGGTTACGACCATCAGTTTGGTAAAGATGGTCAAGGCAGTATTGAACTTTTAAAAAATTTATCTGACGAGTTCGATTT
>JAOUPE010000018.1 GCA_029880025.1 Caldifarciminota bacterium | reverse complement strand
ACGCCGTCTTTAGTCGGATTGTTAATGGTGTAGGATTTAACCAGCTTACCGGTAACGTTGTAGAGTTTGATATGAACCGGTCCAGGAACCAGAAGACTGTATTTTACTGCTGCCACATTAATCGCTGGATTAGGAACAATGGTTAAACGATTTGTCTCGTTATCAATATCTTTTATTGATTTATCGATGATATTAGAAAAAATATTAGGGGGCGAAACGATATTGTAAAACCAGAATTCATTAGTGTTATTACCAACAAAGGCAAATAGACCACCAGCAAAAGGAGAAAAGACTAAAGACCCACCACGTTTTACTTTTTTCGCCGGCACTCCTATCGGCTGACCAATATCTTCGAGTTGTGTCCATTCATCATTTTGTATATTGTAGGCATAGAATTCATAAGTATTACCCCCTTTTAAGGCATAGATGAAGTTACCGGCAAAGGCGCCGCTTGCACCTTGCCTTGCTCTTTTTCTTTTGCCGCTTTTGCCTACAAGGGGCATACTTTCAACGGGCATCCACATTTGAGTAGAAAAATCTAATTTGTAAAATTCGTTAGTTTTTCCGCCAACTCTCAAGCCGTAAACTTTGTCATCGGTATGGATAATGAAACTGCCATATCTCCACTTACCAGCCGGTAATGTAGAAGGATTGGCAGAACTCCAATCACCACTATTGATATTGTAGACTTTCCACTCATTATTATTAGTACCAGATATTAGATAGATAAGGTCACGACCATTAGATACCATTGAGCCACCTCGGATGCCTTTGGTAAAACCAGGTTGATTGAGTTCAATCCAGGTATTATCAACTGGATTGTAGCGATAGAACTCCTGAGTATTAGCACCCTTTATCACATAGATATAATTCCCGTCATTGGTAATACAGGCTCCCTTCTTTACCCTCTTTTGTTTGCCTGAGGCTGAGAATGGAACTTCACTTTTTTTGGTCCAGGTGTTTGCATTTATATCATAAACCATAAAGTCTCGAGTATTATTACCGACCAAGGCGTATATTTTATCTTCAATTACAGTCAAACAACCTCCGTGTTTTACCCTTTTCGAGTTACCAGTGACATCTGCTTTCTTCATCCAGCCTCGCGTTGCCCAAGGAGCAGTATAAAACTTACCCCAAATTCTCATCGAATTGTACCTTTTACTCTGAACCGTATCAGTCCATCCGGAATAGGTGATTAAAGCCTGATTTTCTGGACCTCGAGCTAATGCCAGCGACACCTGGTCTCCAGCTTGATTCGAGACTAAAAAGGAATAAAGCACCACGCCCGAAGGATTAACCCGTGCAGCATAAATGTCATATGAATCACCGCTACGCCCGTCTTGCCAGACGATGAGATAATTTGTTCCATCAAAGATGACCGAAGGTGCCCTTTGATAACCCGGAGCAGTTGATATTACAATACCAGCGGTATCGAGGACGATACCGGCTCGGGTCACCCGAGCACCATAGATGTCAATATCGTAATTACGCTGGTCTTCCCAAACCACAAAGTAATTAGTTCCATCATAAGTAACCGAAGGGGAACTTTGGCTATTTGGCGCAGTAGATATGACAATACCGTCTGGGTCAAGGATAACACCGGCAGGATTTACCCTTGCACAATAAATGTCCAAAATCCCGTTGCGGGTATCTTGCCAGACTACCAGATAATTGGTTCCATCAAAGGCAACCGAAGGAGACCATTGGGAGTTTGTAGCAGTGGATACTGCGAAACCGACTGGGTCAAGGACAAAGCCAGTTGGGCTCACTCGAGCTGCATAGATATCAAAATTAGCGAGATTTCTCTGGTCCTCCCAGACTACTAAGTAGTTTATTCCATCAAAAGCTATGCAAGGTGAATATTGGGGACCCAGAGCACTTGATATTGGAATACCGTTTGGCTCAAGAATGGCACCGGTTTGATTCACTCGTGTTCCGTAAATGTCATATGAACCAAATCTCCAATCTTGCCAGACTACCAGATAATTAGTTCCGTCAAAACCTACCTTAGGTTTAACTTGCTCATATGGGGAATTAGAGATGATGATACCAGCTGAATCAAGTACTTCGCCGGTTTGATTAACCCGGGTCGCCAAGATATCCATATTACCTTCATCTTCCCAAACCACAAAATAATTCATACCGTCAAATGCTACTGAAGGAGACAATTGTTCATTAAATGCCGTAGATATGATGAAAGCATTTGAATCGAGAATAATACCGGCTTGACTTACTCGTGTTCCATAGATGTCATAAGTACAACCGCTTCTCCAATCTTGCCATAAAACTAAGTAATTATTTTCTCCAAAAGTTAGGCTGGGAAACCATTGTTCATAAGTTGCAGTGGATATGGCAATACCATTGGGGTCAAGGACCATGCCATTTGGATTAACCCGGGCACTGTAGATATCTTCGTTACCATTGCGCATATCTTCCCATACCACAAAATGATTTATTCCGTCAAATGTAACGAATGGATACCATTGATAACTTACTGAAGTTGATATGGCAATACCGTTCGGGTCAAGAACAACGCCGGCTGGGCTCACTCTGGCACCATAAATATCAGAAGACCCACCGCTTCGCCAGTCTTCCCATACTGTAAGATAATTAGTCCCGTCAAAAGCTAAAGTCGGGTACCATTGATACAATGTTGCAGTCGATATAGCAATACCGTTGGTATCAAGAACCGTACCGTTAGGATTCACTCTTGTGCCGTAGATGTCACAGCCACTACGATAGTCTTGCCAGACTACAAGATAATTGGTTCCATCAAAAGCAACACGGGGGAACCATTGATCATTTGCCGCGGTTGATATGGCAATTCCATTCGAATCAAGAATCATTCCGTCTGGTCTCACTCGTGCTCCATAGATGTCAGCCGAATCTTCACCTCGTCGGTAATCTTCCCATACTACAAGGTAATTAATTCCATCAAAAGCGAGAGAAGGATTACATTGTCCAGAAGTTGGACATATGTTTATAGCGATCGGGTCAAGGACTTGACCCGCGGTGCTCACTCGAGCACCGAGAGTATGGCCGGCTGACCATACTACAAAATAATTGGTTCCATCAAATGCAACCGAAGGATAATCTATTGCTTCTGAAATAAGAATACCGTTTGTATCAAGGATAACACCGAATTGATTTACTCTAGCCCCATAGATACCACCGTCCCCTCGCCAGTCTTGCCAAGCCGCAAAGTAATTAGTTCCATCAAAGCTAACCGCCGGAGTTTCCTGGTCATATGGAGCCGAACTGTAACCAGTACCAATCAAAAATTCACCAGAACTAGAAAGCAAATTTTTAGATTCAGTGCCATTTTGAAGATTAACTCGATGGAAAATATGTCTATTCGACTGGGTAAAATTTCCACTAGCATATCGTTTAGGTTGATGAATGCTTTGAGTTGGGTGATGACGGTAATAATTTACATTTTTATTTAAGGGATTCAAATTGAGAGAGTTGCCGTTAATCTCGGTCGTGCTGAGAATAGTAAAAACCAATGATATGCCAAGATTAAAAATTACAAATTTACTAGCCATCTTAGCCTCCTTGTGCTAAAGTAGTTACACTGAACTGAATTCATGGTTACCTCTCTATAACCAGTTTTCTGGTAATCCTTATGGCGCCTGAATTAAACCGTAAGATATAGACACCAGCAGATAAATCTTTTGCATCAATCAGGAGTGAACCGTCTTTAGTCGGATTGGTAATGGTGTAGGATTTAACCAGCTTACCGGTAACATTGTAAAGTTTGATATGCACCGGTCCAGGAACCGGAAGACTGTATTTTACTGCTGCCACATTAATCGCTGGATTAGGTGCGATGGTAAGTTGGAATCGGTTAAGCTTAACCTTTTTACCCATTGTGCCTTCAGATATTGATTTAGATTTTGCCAACGTTTGCGTTTCGTACGGTCTGACATGACGATAGAATTCATTGGTGTTAGCACCCTTTGCTGCAAAAAAATACGGTCCAAATTTAATCATACAGGCGCCACCCTTTACTCTCTTGTTCGATGGGCCAAATGGAATATCCCATACTCCAGTCGGTTCCATCTGAATCCAAGAACCGGTGTCGTTTGTAACATTAATTTTCCAGAGTTCTCGAGTATTACCGCCTTTGAGCATGTAAATCCAGTTGTTAAGATAAACCAGTGCTGCACCGTCTTTCAGCTTCTTTTTCTTGCCTTCACGGTTGCGATATTCCTTGTAATCATACCAGTTTAATTCGGTCCAGGAATCAGATTCAACATGGTATTTGAAGAATGAACCGTAAAAGCCTTGCAAGACATAGACATGTTCACTATCAGATGCCATACAAGAACCTTTCTTGTAACCATATTTACCGCTTGCACCAACTGGAGGACTGGTAACCTGTATCCAGGAGTCTTCAGCAATGTCATAGAGATAGAATTCGGATTGTTTGGCACCGCGTGATGCGAAAAGATAGTCAGTGCCTTGCTTGGTCACCTTGACTAGACCAGAACCATTCTTTACTCGTTTTACACTGGTCGGGAAATTTTTTAGTTTGCTCCAGCCGATGGTATCACCACCAGTGGTATCGGCTACGTATTTCCAAAATCCGAGGGTGTTGTTACCACGCAACACATAGACCGCATTGGCACAAGCAGCCATTGCCGCACCTTGTTTTGGATACTTACCATCACCCAGTTCTTTGTCGCCTTTTGGTATGGTTTGGAGTTGGGTCCAGGTATTGGCGCTTCGGTTATAGGAGTAAAAGTCTGGTCTATTGGAAGCTTTCAGCAAGTAGATTAGACCGGTTGCTTCGAGTCCTGCCATGCAGGTTCCGGATTTTGGTCTCCGACCCGAAGGTATATCTGGAATGGGAGCCAACGGATGCCAGATAGGAACTGGAATATAAAGTATATCGACTGTACTGCGTGCGGTATCGTTTAAAATATTAGTGTCACCAGGAATCGTTGGGCTGACATAGCAGACTGTATTGTGAGTGCCAAATTCCTGGAAGTGCACACTATCGAAGTTAACTCTTGTCGATTCACCAGGATTCAAACTGAGGCTATGAACAGTATCGCTCCAAAAGAATGAAACAGGTCCAGTAATATTAAACACCAGGTTTAAGCTCTCAGCAACATTACTAAAGCTTTGAACAGTAGCTGAAACTGGCCAGGATATTAAAGTGTCTGCTTCGTGAATAGGCGAATTTATTTCAGTTACTGCTACATCATGAATAATAGGGAGTATCGTATCGAATCCAATTCCGCAGACATAATCAATCATCGTGCCCTGATAGATAATTGATTGGTCAGAGCCAAAGTGCCAGCGTATTATAAAGGAATCACCAGATAGAACCGGAATTTGCATCCAATTCAGTCGCCAGGTTCTATCAAGTCTTGAATAAGCCGATTCACCTGGAATACCAGAATTGGTTGACGAAACAATCTGGTCATAAGGTTGACCATACCCAGGCAAGGCATGGACCAGGTTCCAGGTCGTTCCGTTATCAGTGGAATACTTCACATTATAACCATCCCCATAAGACTCAATTTCATACCAGTGTCGGTAGGCAAGGACTGGTGTGTCAACCAGAGCATAGAAGTTAACCGAATTGAGTTTCCAGTTGGCATTAGGTTGATAGCCGGAAATACCAGTTACCCAATAACCAGCTACTGAATCCCATTGCCAGGCACCGGAACCAGGAATCGGAACATAATTTCCATTGCTCGAGTCAAATTTTTCAACATAATCAGCATATGCAATTCTTACCGACTTAGCATCATTATAATGATTCTGGTCATTTAAAAGCATCGTTGTGCACTTTAATGTAACACCTGCTGGAGGAAGGCGACCAAAAGACGCGGTATCAGTAGCGAAAGAAGGAAGGGTGATAGTCACGGTGTCAATATAATTAATAGGAGGCTCGGTTTTCATTAAAACATTAAAAGTGGCAGTTGAGGTTCCATAGTTTTTTATTACGGCTAAAGGTATAGATGTATCATTAATACCTACAATTGGACAAACCAAGATAGTATCTACTCCAACATCATGAGTCAAAGGATAACCACCCGCTTGATGAAAAAGTCCGCTATAGGCATGGATTTGGGTTTTACCATCAGTTGTCACAGCACCGAAAGCGTCGAAATAACCGGATTGGAGCATCGGATTATCCAAAACCCATTCTAATGTTGGCAGGGTCATATCCATTACATAGACATCGTCATATGAAGGATACCAGTTCCGGCAACCACCATAAACCACAATCCAGTTGTGAAATACTACCATACCATGGGAGTGTCTTCCTTCTGGAAAGTCAGGTAACCGAATCCAGGTATCAGCAGCCGGTGTATACTTGTAGAAGGTGTTATCTTCAGGCCAACCCCCAGAACTATACAGTTCACCATTATATGCAACCAATCTTGAATATGAGGCACAATTTGGTCTGGAGGCTCGGAAGAACCATGAATCGTTATTGATATCATAGCCCAAAAGAGAACCAGCAGTAGGAACACTCGTTACAACCCATAAGGTATCGCCGATTATTGCACATGGCGTACCAGAAGTTACCATTGGCATTGGAGCACCCAATCCCCAGCTATCTTCATCAACATAATAGATTTGGAGGAAGTTTCGGTAAGGTGAATAACCGCCTGGAACATAGATTCTATTACGAGCCAAATCATAAGTGCCGGTGATATTCATCACAGCGACCGGTATATCGGCTAATTGAGTCCAGGTTCTGCTTCTCACATCATAGCGAAAAAGACGGGATTCATATGTTGTACGGTAACCACCATAAGTATAAAAATGACCCATCGTGTCGCCACATCCCCCACATCTATATCTTACTGCCTGATTGATTGGTAGTTCTTGCCAAATTAAACCTCGCAAATAGGCTACCTGTTTTAAGGTATCATTGGTGTGGTTTGAATCGCCTGGTAAGTTGGTGAAAGCGGTTATGCCATAACTTGCACCTGGTCCACCGATGTTGAAATTAGGAGAAAAAGTAATATTAGCCGTATCGTTAGGGTTTAGGGTCCCGGCGTAAGTTTGGGACTGGTTATAGATTCTATGACCAGCCGAATCAATCCAAAAGAAAACTGGAATATTAGAAATCGGGTTTGTCCCCGCATTCTTGATTGTCACATTAGGAGAGATTGTCGTATTGCGCATAGGAGTCCGAACCGGTGTATTAATTTTGAAAAGTTGGGCATCAATAGAATAAACTGAAGTGATTTGACCTTGCTCAGAAGGGATTTTATTGACCGCATTGAGTTGTTTGGCAAATAATAAGTTGCAAAAGTAAAATAGGAGGTAACCGATTAGAAGTAATATTATTTTTATTTTTGACATCTTATTCTCCTACAGTTTAATAAGTTTTTAATCTATCAACATCTCCCTTCAAAAAGACTAATTCAATTTTACTGCCTTTTTTGTTGTCTTATACTCATCGCTTTCAAACTTATAAAAATAGATACCGGTTGGACATTTTTTCCCTTTGTCATCCATACCGTTCCAAATCAACGTGTATTCACCTGGTTCGAATTGAGCAGCAGCAAGGGTTCGGATTAGACTTCCTGAGATATCATAAATCAACAAAGAGACCTTACTGGTTTTGGTCACGCCAAAATTAATTTTTGCTCCCTTATTAGAAATTGGATTAGGAAGTGCAATAAAGAATGGCTTCAAGAGATTTTGGGGTTTAAATTCTTGGGCAATTCCAACTGGATTGAAACCAGCACCCGCAACATCATCAATATACCAGCCACTAAAATTACCTGCTTGGTCAGAACCAAAATGCCACCGAATTTTAAATAATTGACCACTACTTACCGGTAAATCGAAAACTGCTTCTTGCCAGGTGCGATATAAGCCAGAATAACAGGATTCACCAGGTATGCCAGCATTAGAAGAATCTGCGATAAGGTCGTAGCCAGAATGGGGACTGATTATATTCCAGGTGTTGCCACCGTCGGTAGATAATTTCACATTACCACCATCCCAATAAGATTCCATCTCATACCAGTGCCAAAAACGGAGCTGGGGTGTATCTCGCACCGCCTGAAAATCAATCGAAGTTAACTTCCAGTCAGCGTTTTCTAAATATGGACCAGTTCCCCAGGCTTTAATCCCCGAATGGCTATTACCCTGAAGCCATTTCCAGCCGCTGTCTGGTTCAGGTATATAACCGCCATTGTTAGCTTCAAAATCTTCGTAGTAATCATATACAATCACTTCAACTGAGCTATAAGTTGTATCATTGGTTCGGTCCATATCCCCAGCCAGGTTGGTGAAGGCAGTTATAGTATAACTTCCAGGGATTGTGGTCCAGTCAGGAAATTCAATGGTATCGGTTTGAGCAACATTTAATATCACATTAGGTAATGTCTCACAATATACCGTCCCAATTTTCATCACAACTGGGAATGTTTCGCTGTTCATACCATAATTGCGAATTATGACTTCTGGTGTAGTTACAAATCCTTGAGGCAGCGTATCAGATGGCTCGATTATCGTAGTAGCACTGACATCATGAGCTAAGAATGGATAACTACCGGCTTCATGGTAGCCACTATATATGTGGACTCTTGTTATACCGTGAGTGGTTACAGAACCGGATGCACTACCAGTGCTGACTCGCAGCGGGGTGTTTTCAGACAACCAGCCAGCTGACGGCATGTATGGGTCTAATATATAGCAGTAGTTGTAGTCGTAAGGCCATGAGCTTAACGTCACCAAAACTAAAATCTTATCATTGATTACAGCCACAACTGGCGAGGAGCCACCCACTGGTAAATTAGGTAACCGAGTCCAGGTATCGTTATCGATATCATACTCATAAACCGTGGCATCATTAGACCAGCCACCAACACTATAGAGTTTGCGGTTGTAGGCGACTAATCCTGAATAACTTTGACAATTTGGTCTCGCTTGTCCAAAAGTCCAAGAGTTAGTATTAATGTTGTAAATCATCAAAGCACCGGAATTAGGACTGCTCAACACAACATATAATGAATCACCCACTACTGCGCATGGTGCACCAGATGTTGCTATCGGCATTGGAGAACCCATTCCCCAACTATCTTCATCAACATAATAGATTTGGAGGAAGTTTCGGTAAGGTGAATAGCCACCTGGAACATAGATTCGATTACGAGCCAAATCATATGTGCCGGTGATATTCATTACGCCAACCTGCATATCGGCTAATTGAGTCCAGGCGTTACTTGTTTCATCGTAACGATAAAGGTCATCACTATATGTTGTTGTGTAGCCACCATAGATATAAAAATGACCCATCGTGTCACCACAGCCACCTTGTCTAGAACTGGACGCCGGAATTGTTGGTAAATCTGTCCAAGTCAAGCCTCGTAGATAAGTTACCTGTTTTAAGGTGTCATTGGTTCGGTCTGAATCGCCTGGTAAGTCGGTAAAAGCGGTTATGCCATAACTTGCACCTGGTCCACCGATGTTGAAATTTGGAGAAAAAGTAATATTAGCCGTATCGTTCGGATTTAGGGTTCTGGTATAAGTCTGAGACTGATTATAGATTCTGGTGCCTCTTGAGTCAATCCAGATTGTAACCGGAATATTTGAGATTGGACGCGTTCCATTATTCATAATTGTTACATTCGGAGAAATTGAAGAGTTTGGGATTGGGCTACGGCTTGGTTGATTAATCTTTAGGAGTTTAGCATCAATTGGTGGTGGCGATGGGATTGTGCCTTGCTCGTGTAAATTGAAACGAGAAGAGACACCGGTTAAACCGGTCGCGGCATGCAACCGCCAGGTATCCTGATATAAAATCTTGCCATAAGCACCGGCATAACGGGTAGAAATCATTGGGTCTTCTGTAAGCCAGTTGCCACCAGGACCTTGGTCTAAATCATAAGAATAGACATTAGCCGTTGCAACACCCCAGGATTGACCACCACCAAATACCCAGAGTTTGCCATTCACAACTTCGGTACCATGACCATGCTGACCGCGTGGCATATGGACAAACACCGAAGCTCCAACACCGATTTCATAGACCGTAACCGTATCTCTTGATGGCCAACCGCCACTAAAATAGACCTTGTTGTGATAAGACGCAGCACCACCGGATGCACTAGCACCAGGCAAAGCACCAATGTATGACCACGTATTAGTGCTGACGCGATAGCACCAGAGACCAAGATTAGTGGAATTCAAATCAGAACCAGTGATAAAGATTGAATCACCGATTGCTGCACCATAAGTTCCAAGCATCGCCTGGGTAGCAGGTGTTCCCAGATACCAGGAATCACGAGCTATATCGTAAATTTGTACATAGTTTAAGGCATTGCTGCCATCGTAGCCGCAGAACACATAGATTCGGTTAGTCGGGGCATGAAAGATGGCAGAATGGTTGGTAACGGCATAAGGCAAATTTGCCACCTGGCACCAGGAATCACTATCAGTAAAATATTTGAAAACGACGTTAGAGGCAGTTGAGTTGGTCCAACCCCCAATCACATAGAAATGACCAGAGGTATCGCAGCAACCAGCCGGTCGATAGCGGTCTGCTGGAACAATCGCTTTTGCTTGCCAGGTTATAGCAAGATTGGATATAGGTGGTTCTTCAATTGGTGATAGTGTTGGCTGCATTATCCATGAATTAAAATCAGGAGAGGAATTAATCTCACTGGGTTTTATTGTCATCGGTGCTTTAAGAAATTCAGGAGTGCTTGCAAAGACGAAAAGAAAAGTGCAAGCCAGGCTTAATAATATCTTATTTTTCGACATTTTATCCTCCTATCAGAGCAGAGAAAATTTTATTTTCTATCATCCACTTCTGCTCGATTAGTAGAAGATAGCATAAATTTAACATTAAATATTAACTATCCTTTTTAGATATTTTTAATCAATTATCACGACTTTTTCGGATAGCGTTTCTCCTCTTTTTTCAAATACAATAAAGTAGATACCAGATGAGACACTCATTCCGTTATTATCAGTTTTATCCCAAATGATTGTAAATTCGCCCTTCCCCAAGATTGGCGATAACTTTCTAATCAATCGACCGCAATTATCGAAAACTTTTATGCTCCCATTATCTGAGCCCAATGTCACAACTTTTATCTGGACATTATGCTTGGACAGAGTAGGAATTACTTTAAGCAAGGGCTTTGTGATATGCGTAGGATTTAGTTCTTGAATAGAAGTTGAAGTGAACTCGGCGGCTTCATGTTCATTGACATTAGCACTGCCTGAATAACCACAAGCAGCATGGAGTCGAGTTATTCCACCAGTAATTACTGCACCGGTAGCAGCACCAATTCGTTCTAAGACCATTGGATTCTCAGAAACCCAGCCAGCTTCTGGATAGTTCGGGTCTAATATATAGACCGAGTTAAGCGCTGGAAACCAAGATTGACCACCACCAAAGCATGCAATCTTGTCATTTATCACTTCAAGACCCGCCGAATGTCTGCCAACCGGCAGGTTGGGTAATTGAGCCCAAGTATCGTTTGCAATGTCATAGACATAGGCAGTCGCATCACTGGACCAACCACCAACACTGTAGAGCTTACGATCATAAGCAACCAGCATGCTGAAGGACCTACCGTTGGGTCGGTCTGCACCTAAGAACCACGTGTTGGTATTGATGTTATAACCCATCAGGATCCCAGCGTTCGGACTACTGCTGATTACCCAGAGTGTATCACCAACTACCACACATGGTGAACCGGACGAGGTCATTGGCATATTTGCGCCATAATACCAGGAGTCACTGGCAACATCATAGATTTGCAGGTAGTCCCGATATGGCGAATAACCACCAGGCACATAGATTCGGTTACGAGCCGGATCCCAAGCACCAGTGACATTCATCACACCGGTCAGCATCGGACTCAATGTAGTCCAGGTTCCGCTTATCACATCATAGCGAGTACACTGGTTAGAATAGGTTGTGGTGTAACCACCATAAACATAGAAGTGCCCTATCGTGTCACCGCAACCACCAGTCCGATAGGAAGTTGCCGGATGTGGTGTCAATTCGGTCCAAATTAAACCTGGCTCATAGATAACCTGCTTTAAAGTATCATTGGTTCGGTCTGAATCGCCTGGTAGGTCGGTGAAAACGGTTATGACATAAATCACACCTGGAACACCAATATTGATATTACTAAAAGTAATATTAACTGTATCGTCAGGATTTAGAGGTCCAGCAATGGTCTGATATTGATTATAGATTCTGGTGTCTGCTGAATCAATCCAGAGTGTAACCGGGATATTTGAGACTACAATCATTCCGTTATTTTTTATTGTAACATAAGGTAAATTCATTCTTAAAAGTTTTACATCAATTGATGGAATGATAATAGTGCCACGCTCGTGAAACATACTTGCTGCATGAAGCCTCCAGGCATTCTCAAAAAACATTTTGCCTGAAACATAAGCTCCGCCACCAAGCATTGGTGTTTCCCTCTGCCAATTTCCATTTGGTCCATATGCTAAATCAT
>JAOUPE010000223.1 GCA_029880025.1 Caldifarciminota bacterium | reverse complement strand
GTAAGCAAATGCCTGGGATTTGCCAAGTGCCGGTATAACGGCGATATAATACCTGACCCGGTGGTCAACAGTCTAAAAAATTACGTTAATTTTCAACCGGTCTGCCCAGAAGTAGAAATCGGTCTTGGTATTCCTCGAGACCCGATAAGAATCGTCGCAGCCAAAGGTAAAAAATATCTGTTCCAGCCTGCTACCAGCAAAGATGTAACAAAAGAAATGATAGCTTTTACCGATACATTTCTTAATTCGCTGACTGGTATTGATGGTTTTATTTTTAAATACAGTTCGCCATCCTGCGGGATTAGCCGGGTTAAGATTTATAATGGTTTTGATACTAATTCGAGTCCAACCTATGGCAAAGGTTTTTTTGGCGGTGAGGCAATAGAAAGATTTCCCGGCATAGCGATTGAAGATGAAGGCAGACTGAAAAACTTTACCATCCGTGAATACTTTTTTACTAAAGTTTTTACTCTGGCTCAATTCCGATTAATCAAACAAAAGAAACAGATGAACGAACTGGTAAAATTCCACACCGTAAATAAATTACTCTTTATGGCGCACAACCAGGTAAAGTTAAAAGCATTAGGTAACATCGTTGCCAACCAGCCGAAAAATCCGATAAACACGGTTTTAGCCGAATATGAAGCCACCTTATACGATTTACTGAAAAAGGCACCTTCTTTTACTGCCTGGATTAATGTTTTGCAACATGCCTTTGGCGGCGTATCGAAAAAATTGAACAAGCCGGAAAGAAAATTCTTTTTAAACTCAATTGAAGAATATCGGGATGAGCGGATACCGTTAAGCGTTCTGACTAAATTAATCTATTCCTGGGCAATAAGATTCCAGGATGAATATCTTTTGAACCAGACCTTTTTACACCCTTTTCCTGAAGATTTGATTGAAATAACCGATTCAGGCAAAGGCAGAAATCGGTGAGATTAGGCTATCCCTGTATAAATCGCAGTATCGGCTGTACTGCCAATTCGACCTTTCGACTCGCTTCTTACTCGAAACAAAATTTATTGGCAAAAGTCGAAAACAACCTGAATTGTTTAATGAAAATCCTTGAGTATAACGTAAAAAATGGATTATTCTTTTTCCGAATCAGTTCGGATTTAGTCCCGTTTGCCTCACATCCGATATGCAAGGTAGATTGGTCAAAACATTTTGAAAAGAAATTTAAAGCAATCGGTTCTTTTATTATGAAAAATAGAATTAGAATTTCGATGCATCCTGACCAGTTCGTTCTAATCAATTCACCCCGAAGAATTATTGTCCAGCGTAGTATCAAAGAACTTGAGTATCATTGTAAGGTTTTAGATGCAATGGAATTGGATTCAACCGCTAAAGTCCAGATACATATAGGTGGAGTTTATAACGATAAAGAAAAGGCAATCGATAGATTTATCACTGAATATGAATCATTACCAACCAGTATCAAGAAAAGACTGGTTATCGAAAATGACCATATTTCTTATGGTCTCAAAGACTGCCTGGTAATTCATAAGAGAATCAAGATTCCAGTAATATTTGATACATTTCACCACAAATGTCTGAATAACGGTGAATCAATCAATGCAGCAATTAAAATGGCTAAAAAGACCTGGAGTAAAAAAGACGGGATACTTATGATAGATTACAGCAGTCAAAAACCCAAAGCAAAGAAAGGCACCCATGCCGAACATATCAATATTAAACATTTTAAAAAATTTATTGAGGAAACAAAAAATTTTGACTTTGATTTAATGCTTGAAATAAAAGATAAAGAGCGAAGCGCCTTAAAAGCGATTCGGGTATTAAAAGAAATTAGAAAATATAACCGGTTACTTTTCTGATTGAACCACAATATATTTCTTCACATCAAATTTCGACTTGCAGCCGTTATAACTCATATAGCGTATTTTACCAAAAACCGGTCGTTCTTGCCAAGCCCGGTCATGCACTCCACCGATTGACCAGGCGATTCCAGTATAGCCATTGGGGTCTCTGCCATCCAATTCATATTTATCATTAAGATAGATTGCCATCTCTAAGGCTTGTTCTAAAGATTTTGTCCACTCTAAAATCTTTTTTGCCCAATACATTCTCATATAGTTGTGCATCTTGCCGGTTTTAACCATTTCCAATTGTGCCGCATTCCATAAATCGTCATGGGTTTGTCCATTTTCTAACGGTTCTTTGGTATAAAGATATTTTCTCTTATCTTTTTTATGAGCGATTAGAGTCTGTTTTGCCCAATCCGGAAATCCTGATACTGAATCATAATTTGGCTCATAAAAACAGAAATTGTCGGAAAGTTCTTTTCTTACAATAAGCTCTTCTAAGAAAACTTGTTTAGCTTTTTTGGCAGCCGAAGATTTTTTGATTTCTAACCCAACCCTTTGTGCTGAAATCTGACCAAAGTGTAGATAAGATGATAAATCCGATGTCGCGCTAAGATTTGGGTCATTTCTCAATTCCGGATAATCATTCAATCTCTTATCTATGAAATTCTTTAGAGTCTTATGAGCTTCCTTTTCGCCCGGTTTTAGCCAATCGACCTCTTTGACATTGAAATCGATCTTTAGATAGCTTATCAATGTTTCCCATTTATTATTTATCCTTACCGGTCTCTGCTTTTGCCTGCTTAGTTTAGGAAATTCTTCAAGAAACTCGGGTAACAACCGATTAATTTTTGGTCGCAAGGTATAAGCGCCAAACTCTTTTTTGTCTGAAGCAAGCCAGCACGGCACGATATTATGAGCATCTACTTCATAAAAAGGCATCTTGATTCTCTTGGCGATTTTATCTTTCCAATTCCTTTTAATTCTTAATGGGTCAAAGTCAGTCACCAGGATTCCAGCCCTATTCTTCTCAATGAATTTTGGAATCTCTATTTCTGGATAACCAATTAGTAAGTGAAAAGGTATATTGTTTTTTAACAGTCCTTTTTCAACTTCTTGTAGTCCCTTTAACATAAAAGCGTATTGTCTTATTGTTGCACCAAGGAATTCTGGAACTAAACAAAAGAGGACTATTACCGGTCTTTTAAATTCTTGAGCATAAATCAGAGCCCAGTTGTCATTTACCCTCTGGTCACGGCTCATCCAGTAAATGACCGGACCATCGGCTGCCTCTTTATTGTTTAACTTTCTTATTCTTTTCAGGTTCAATAAATTTCCGAGCCGAGAGAAAAATTTGAAATTAAACTATTCCAGTTTCACTAACCGCCCGGTATGACTGACATGGTTCAAATCAAGTCGGAAAAGATAAACCCCGATTGGCACGGTTCGCCCAAGATTATCGACCCCATTCCAGTAAATACGGGTCGCACCAGAATTAGGTTTTCGTTGTTCTGAATGATAAATAGTTCGTCCCACCACATCGAATATCTGAAGCCGAACCTTACCCGATTCTTCTGCCGGCAAACTAAATAAGACACAACTGGTGAATGGGTTTGGAAACGCGTCGATTAATTTGAAATTCTGAGTAAATTGGTTTTCAATATCAGTCCGGGTTGTCCAGGTTTAACTAAAACCGTATCTCCATAACCAGCAACATTTAAACCTTCGCTAATTGTCGAAACCGAATCCGGCACAACAATAATTCGAGCCCCTGCTGAAATAACTAATG
>JAOUPE010000222.1 GCA_029880025.1 Caldifarciminota bacterium | reverse complement strand
AATGATAAATAACACTTAAAATTCTATTGCACTAAAGCGCATTAACGATTTTGGCTAAAGATTTGAGACCTGACTCCTCTGCATTGCGCGCTGCTTTCAATGCTTCAACCGCTTTCTTGATACGAATTTTATCTTTAGTGTAACCCGGCTTACGGGTATGGAACGGATAAAGCTCTTCTACTCGCTTCAGGTTTCTTGCAACCAGGTCATAATGAGTGATGGCTTCATCCAACATAGGTCCATATTTCTTATCCAGTCGTTCTTTGGCTTGTTTCAGGAATTCGACCGCAAAATAACGGCATTCATGCCATACTTCGGTGTTATAAGCCATGCCGTGTTCATTGGCATCGCCTTGCTCAAGGGTCTTAATCCAGATATCAAAACCGTCCAAGCCTGCCCGATAATTAGGAAATATCCACTTCTCAGGACTCTTGGCATGCTCCAAGACAAACTCAAAAGCTTGTTTGATTGTGAAAATATCATCGGCTGGCTTACCTGATTTGACCGAATACATCTCAATCACCCCAATTTTAGTATCAGCCAGTTTTTCCCAAGGTAAAGGCATCTTGGTCGGGTCAGCCAGGGCACCAGAATAATAATAGCCAACATCATCATAGCCATTGACAACATAGAACTCAGGAACCCCAAGTTCCCAGCCATAGCAAGGGATACCTTTATCAATCGATTTCTTTACAAGCTCCCAGGCTTTCTTGCGTGTCGGCACGAAATCAGGTTTTTGTTTATGTGAGAACACACCATCAATCTCATATCCGATATTTTTGCCCAGTTCAAACATCTTTTCAGTATGCCAGGCAGTTGGACCGCTTGGGCATACTTCTTTTTTGGCAATATTGATGATGAATGCGTGTCCAGTAGCGCCAAAAAGCCAGGCATCCGAAATGTCGATTTCCAGGTAATCAAGACATCCTTTGATACAACCAAGATGAGAAACCCACATCGGCTTCCATTTTAGATTTTCCAGCTTTTTAACCATTGCTGCCTCCTTTTAAAAGTTTCTGAGATTATTTTGATTATATACAGGTCGAATCCGGTTGATAAGAACTGTCATCCTGACCACAAGCGCTCGTTATTAAACCAATGGTCTTTTGGACCAGGCAGCAGGATAATATCTTTTACCCGAAACTGTCCCATAAATATGTCATTTGTCTTTGTCGGTCTTAATATTACAGCAGCGTGTGGACAGTTCGACCGTTCGATTGGACGGGCAATCGCTATACAGTCTTCGTTAAGAAGCAATAATCCAGAGTCAGCCGCCATCAAGGTCACTTCTATGCAGACTCGTGTCGTATCACAGAATAATTGAAGTGTATTATAGATGATGGCTACGGCATTGAATTTTCCCTTTGGACCAGCGTTTTCAATCACTTGGGTCAGGGCAGCTGAATCGAAGTTGTTACCCCAGATTTCAAAGCTTTTGCCTCCTATCTTGAAATCAGTGCCGCCAAAGTCTAAAGCCTGGATAAGGGATTGGTCTTGTAAGATAACCTTTATCCCCTTTTGTTCGAGGATTTTTTGAGTCTCTTCGCTTACGCCGGCATGTGATACCAGTCCTCTTTCATGAGCTTTGGCAGGATTGCCCACGGCAAAGATTTTATAACCAGGTCCAAATACCTCAAAAACAAGTTTAGCCGACGCTCCAGTGTTGGTTGATACAACTACGTTCTTTACCTTGAACTTATCCGCTCTTTCTTTTGCTAAAGTTATGATGTCTTTCATTTAATACTCCTCCTGAATCGGGTCTTTCGACAATTCTTTTTTCAATGTTTTATGACCTTATTCTTCAGCCTTTTTTGAATCTTTTTACTGGTCAACTCTTTAAGTGCATCTGAACCAATCCATTTTGCGGTTTTTGAATTCATTTCTTTAATTTCTTTTGCGGTCTTGATAGCAATTTTATTCAGATTTAAGTTGCGTTTACCAATCCCTCTTAAAGCCCAGTTAACCGATTTTTTGACATAGTTCCGGTCATCTTTAGCTTCTCGTTTAATGATTGGAAAGAATTCTAAAAAACGCCGGTCATTAGATTCCTTATCATGAACCGCTAATGCTGCCATCAAGGCGAATCCGGCTCTTTTGACAAATTCTTCATCTCTTTTGCTCCATTCGATTGCGGTTGGATGAGCAAAATCGGTCTTGTCGAAAAGATTACAGCAGCACTGGTCACAAATATCCCAGGAATCAAAATCTTTTGCCCAATCTTCCATCTGTTTTTCGGCAACCATTTTTGGGCTATCAATCATGCTCGCTAACATCCGCGCCTCATGGATTTTGGATGACCAGAGCCGCAACGCCAGAGAATGATTCTTGCCAATCTCTTTAGCCAAAGACCGTAAATCAGGGATAGAAATGCCGAGCGTATTTTTGGTGTTGATTCCATACTTTGCCATACCCGGCACCGCTTTTGGATTAGATAGAGATTTAAGCCGTTTTAGAACTTCCTTATATTGAATTTTATCTCCCTTTAGTCTTTTTTAATACCAATTGTAGCCACTGATATTCCGCTTCAAATTCAATGTCTTTTCTTATATCTGACCACCAATCTTTGTCCTTAGCTAATTTCAGAGAATTTATAATAGTAAAACCGGTCTTTTTGGCAACCGTTTCATAATCCTTTTTCGTAAAAAAGAAATGGGTTTCATTCATCTCTTCTTGCCAATCCGCTTCATCGGGAGAACGGTATTTACTGATGAATTCTAAGGCACCGGCGATATCGAGTCTTACCCGGTTTGTGGTTTTCTGAAACCGGACTTTTCTTGCCTTAAATTCAGCCGCAAATCGAAGAAATCTTTTATGAGTCGTGATATTTCTAAAGCCCATCTCAACTAATTTGGGCAAAGGTTTCAGAAAGTCCTGAACAATTAAAGTGCCGTTATCTTTTAAAACATTGTGGGCAATTCTAAAACTTTCTTCTACTTTTCTTTTGCCCTGACAAGAAAATATTTCATGTAGACTTGCGATAAAAAGGGCGGTATCAAACGATTTATTGAGGAAAATCGGATTTGTTATATCCACCAATATCGGAATGACATTTTTTAGTCGTTTTTTTGCAAGTTCTTCTAATCTCGCCTGTGATTTATCGATACCAATTATAAGACTTTTCGGAAAATTAGTTGACAGGAATTCCAGAACCAAGCCTTTGCCGCAGCCAAATTCAACAATCTTTCCCGGCTTTACAAATTTCTTTAAATAACCAATTCGATGTCTTCTTTCTTCTAACCCCTTGGCGTTTTTCTTCAAAATTTTCGTATACAACTTCTTTTTTTATTTTTCTTTTTGGGCAAGAACCATTCGCACCGGTCCAAATGGCACGTAGAACCCCTGATTTTGAAACTGCTGTTCCATTTTGTTTTTCATCCCGGCATATGCTTGTTCACATACCCGTTCTTTTTCTTTTGGGTCAGTAACCCGAGTCTGAGTCACCCAGCCTTTGGCATAGAGCGCAATTGCCTTTTCGGCAACTTCTCGATTCCATTGAACATCAAGCGCCCGTTCTTCTCGTGCTAAAATCTTAACCGGTAGTCCATTTAAAAGTTTGTCAAACTTCTCAAAAGCGAATTCATCAAGCAGAACCAAGGAACCTTTAACCCACAAAATCCGTACTGCTTCGGATAGAGCCTCTC
>JAOUPE010000221.1 GCA_029880025.1 Caldifarciminota bacterium | reverse complement strand
ACGCATAGCCGAATTAAGCAGTGGTGAATATTTTGCGGCTGAATCATTTTCGGCAGAAGAATTCGATTTTAATTTTGCTCGATACCGCAAGACCTTCCGGTTTGACCCGCGCCGACTGCCATACCTATATGTAATATTGGCTGGGTTATTTTTAATTGAATTGTACATTCGGAAACGTCGAGGATTGATGTGAAATCACGCCTTACCCAACACGCTTTACGCCTTATGTTTTATGCGATTAGCATCTTATCCATTGCTTCAACCACGCTCACGACCAAAGAGAAACTGATTCAAACTTTGCAGAATATTGGATTATCACCGGAACTGGCAGTTTTATTGATAGCAATGCTGCCAATTGTTGAACTCAGGGGTGCGATTCCAATTGGAATAAACTTTTATCATATGGTATGGTATAAAACAGTGATTATTGCAATTATTGGCAATATGATTCCAATTTTCCTGATTCTATTTTTATTGGATAAGATAGCATCGGTTTTAAGTAAGATTAAGATTTTCGAAAGATTCTTTACCTGGCTTTTCAACCGCACTCGTAAGAAAAGTAAGATTATCGAAGAATACGAGACGATTGGACTGATGATTTTTGTTGCGATTCCCTTGCCGATGACCGGAGCCTGGACCGGTTCAATCGCCGCATTTCTTTTAGGCATAAAATATTTAGATGCAATTATCGCTATCTTTTTTGGTGTTTTGATTGCATCTGTAGTAGTAACTACACTTTCGCTCTTAGGTATTTGGGGGGCAATCATTGCCGGCATCGCCTTAACTATCCTTGCGATTACCAGCATAATAGGAATGTTTAGGAAAAGAAAAAGTTAAGCCCTCTTGAAAACAAGAGGGCTTGTTATTTGTTGTTAAATTTTATCGTGTCGGTATATAACCAGCTTTACCGGAATGGTTACGGTCGTGGCGGAACATTGGCCAGGCAGTGTTTGCTGGTGTGCCTATGCTCCGTCCTTGTAATTTATACAAACCGTACTCGAATTGACCAGCAGCTACATAGATATCGCCATCTAAACCAATAACTGGTGAGGGAACCATTGCTTCTCTCTTGCGTCTGATTCTTTTTGCTTTATTTGCAGACGGCAGAGGAGTCTCCCAGCGGATTCTGCCATCAATACCAATACAGAAGACTCGCTGTTCTTCAGTCATTATGTAGAAGTAGCCGTCATTTGCAAAGGCTGGGGTGGATGATAAGGATGGTGTTGCTCCACCAGCTATAATTTGAATTGGCCAGCCTGGTTTAGCAGTTCCATTTAAGGGATTGACCGAATGTATTCTGCCGCCGTCGTCACCAAAATAGATATAGCCATCAGTGCCAATCACAGGTGAAGATGTAATATTATCACCTGCTTCGTAAGGACTTGACCATTTCAAAGTGCTGTCCGGATTCAAAGCATAGAGAAAGCCATTCAAACCGACATTAGAACCAAAATAGATTGTGCCATCGTTATCAATCGCACCGCACGAAGCGATTGGACCAACAAGTCTTTTCCTCCAAATCAATTGACCATTGCTGGTACTAAGCTTATGCACATAGCCTGAATCGTCACCGATATAAAGATTATTTTGTCTATCAATGATTGGCGCGGTTACAAGGTCAACACCGAATCGATAATAACGCCAGGCTACAGAAACAGGGCCAGCCGTCTTATAAAAAGCATAAAGTGTATCTTCGTCTTCGTTCAGGACGTAAATATGGTCACCAATTGCGGCTGCAGTAAATGACCAACGAGCAAGACTTTCAACGGCAATATCCGGGTAAACCCAAAGCTTAGCACCAGCTGTACTCAAGCAGTAAAAATAACCTTGGTCATTAGCCATATACCATTTTCCATCGTTGACATCCACTGCCGGTGAATTTGCCCATGGTTCTTCATCTTCAGGGTCCACGAAATAATGACGTATTCTTTGCTCTTGACGCATCGTAGCCGCATCAATGATATAGGCATAACCATACTCAGAACCAATAAAGATTTTTTCATAACCAGACATCACTGCGATTGCCGGTGAAGAGTGAATTTCCGATGTATCCTCAATACCCATAGCATGAAAGACAGCTTTAATATATCCTTCAGCTATAACCTCAAAGTCCAAGGTCTCGGAAGATACCGACTGAGCACCTTCTCTATCCTTAGCAATTGCCCAGACCTTTTTTATTCCGGGTTGGGTCCATACCGCATCTCCATATATTGTATCTCCACTTGCCCGAAATATTGACCACTGACCAGGACTGAAGAAACTAAAATGAATTGCAATGCTGTCGCCATTAGGGTCAGTTGCGGTCGCCTTGAATGTCTGCCTGGTGTTTATTGCACCCATTGGATTTTTGCTGAAAATAGATGGTCTATTTGGTGGCAGATTTGCAACTACGACGAATTGGAAAGCATCAGACCATTCCGAAGTGTCTTCGAAAGCATCTTTGGCAACGACTCGGATTGAGAAAGTGCCGGTATCAGAATAAGTGACAGTATCCTGAATTGTATCACCGCTGGCAAAGAATCTTGACCAAACAGGAGTTCTACCATCACCCCAATAGAATCTAACCTTAACACTGTCAGTATCAGGGTCAATGACTATGGTCTTGAAAATGTATTGGATATTGGGTAGACCTAAAGACGGTCCAATTGGAGTTGTGGGTTTATTCGGAGCACGGTTTGGTCTGGTTATCTGAAATTGAACGACATCAGACCATTCCGATGTATCGCCGTAAGCATCTTTGGCAACGACTCGGATTGAGAAAGTACCGGTATCAGAATAAGTGACAGTATCCTGAATCGTATCGCCACTGGCATGAAAGCTGGTCCAGGTTGAGGCTCTACCATTGCCCCAGTAAAATTTGACTGCAACGCTATCATTATCCGGGTCGATGACATTGGTTTTGAAAGTATATTTGATATTGGGCAACCCAGATGATGGACCAAGTGGAGTTGTAGGTTTATTTGGTGGATGGTTTGCTACAGTTACTTGGAACTGGAATGCATCAGACCATTCAGAGGTGTCTTCGAAAGCATCTTTGGCAATGACTCTAATTGAAAAAGTGCTGGTGTCAGAATAAGTGACAGTATCTTGAATCGTATCGCCGCTGACATGAAAGCCGGTCCATACTGGGGTTCTACCGTTGCCCCAGTTAAACTTAACTTTAACACTATCATTGTCCGGGTCGACAACATTAGTTTTGAAAGTATATTTGATATCAGGTGAGCCAGAAGATAGTCCAATTGGGGTTAAGGGTTTATTCGGTGCACGATTCAAAACTACAGTGACCCCAAGCGTTTCTGACCACTCTTTTGAGAATGCACTCTTATTGTCTTGAGCTCTAACGCTCACTTGGTATTTGCCAGTATCAACCCAAGCATGAGTTGTATCAGCCATGCTGTCATTGGGAAAATAACGAGTCGTATCAAAGTTTCCATCGCCCCAGTCAAAGATATACCGAATTTCGTTATCTTTGTTAGGGTCATGAGCTTTAGTTGTATATTGAGCGATTGTATTCTTGCGAATTACGGTCGGACCGATTGGTTTGTCCGGTGTTTCCGGAGGTTTATTTTTTTTACAGCCAGCGAAAAATAGAAATGAGACCCCGATGACCAGAAATAATATTGTGATTTTGTGACTCATCTTAC
>JAOUPE010000220.1 GCA_029880025.1 Caldifarciminota bacterium | reverse complement strand
ACTATGATTACCGTCTCGCAAAATTCAAGGAAAGAATTTTTTAGCAGGATTTCGATACCAAGATGAACTTGGTCCAGAACAGTTTTCACGCGGTCGAGCGTTGATACCGAGACCGTTTTACGGGTGCGACCCGTCTAAATCCGTACATCTGTGTTTATCCGTGGTTTATTTTCTATCTGCTATCTCTGTGGTTAAATCTTTAAGGTCACAATTTGTGACCTCAAAAAGGGCTAAAACGAATCATCTGTATCGTCGTTATCATATCTCTATCGCTGTAATTGATGAGTTTATATTTTTCGACAAACTCTTCAAAGATATTGACAACAAAGTAATTAGGGTTAAGATTCAAATATAAGTGACATTATGGGTCTGATATGCGAAAAGCTCTAACAATAAAAAAACAACTTTATATGATTACTAAAATCAGCGGTTCGAAATATAGTTTTGAAATCGTTTCGGAAAAGAATGAGCAGAATTTTAGCTTTTTCATAAAGGCTAAGAGTAAGTCCACCGGTAGGTTTTCTTGCATTAATAATTTGAATGCGGTCCTCTCTGAATTGAATGTTAATGTCAATGACCCGAAATTTTCCGATTCGATGTGAGTAGTTACCAAAGATGAAACTAATTATTTTGAGGATGTCGCGAAACAATTTCTTTCCGACAAATCGTTTCTTGATTATCTTGAACGGAAATTAGACGAAGACAGGATGTTAGGCGAATGGGAGAATAAATCATAATTCATAAAAGATGAAAACATTTGAACTTAGCGTCGACGTAATCCCCAAGATTGCAAAGGAAATAAAGAAAGCAGAAAAGTTTATAAGAATTGCAATTTTCCAGCTACATAATGAAAATATTTTTTCAGTCCTTAATGATAAATTGCAAGAAGATGTTACAATTGAGATTTTCACTCTGCCTTATGATAGTATAAACGAAGATGTTAAAGATGAAGTCACGGCAAGGTTTGAAAGTCTTAAAAGAAAAGGTGCAAAACTTTACTTTTGTCGATGGAATGTTGGAGACCCTGAGCGAACGACAACCGCGGTTGGCAGATGGTATTCGTTTCATGGCAAATTTCTTGTTACCGATAAAAGTGCGATTGCGTTATCGGCAAATTTTATTCAGACCAAAGAACTCGATGCAATTCTGATTTATAGGAATGAATCCAATAAAATAGCCGATTACAATAAAAAATTTAACGAGCTAATAAATCTTTTCATAACAGAAAATAAAGGATACGAAGGGACCGTTCGACAAAGAATAATCGAAACCGGTATCAAAAATGTTCGTGAATTGTTTCAATTGCCAAGGGTTATTGAATCTAACATTCATAAAAATCATTGGATACGTCATTATCCAGCTACTATTTGCCCGACAATTACAACGGCAGAAGATAAATTATACATTGCACCGTTCGACTGTCGAGCACGCGATTTCCTTCAAACAATAATATCTTTGGCTGCTAAATTTGTTTACGTTTCGACCGAAAGCTTTACCGATGAAGAATTTGCCTTAGATTTGAAGAAAACCAAGCTGAAAGGATTAGATATAAAAATCTTATGTGGCGCAACCAGCATGGATTTTCCGGATAGGATTCAGCAAATGCTGCGTGAATTGCTTGCTTATCAAATAGGAATTCAGGCGGTTGAAGAAGACCTGCACGCAAAGCTAATTGTCACGGATAAGCATGTTGTTATAAGTTCGGTAAATCTAAATAAGATTAATCTCGGTTTTAATATGACTCAAAAATTTTGGCGAGCTAATACAGAAACTATTGCGGTCTGTAGTGACAAGCAAGTTATAAACGATGCAAAAGCTCAATATCTTTCTATTTATAACCAGGGGGTCAATATTGAGGAGAAATTGGCGGAAAAAATCAAAACAATCGTAACTGATGTCCTGACGAAAACATTTGGACTTAGAACCAGTGGAGAAGTTAAATCACTTTTTGCTAAAGTTATTATTAAGAAAGAAATCGAATGTAAAAAATTCGTTCTTTCGGTAGGCGAAATTACTAAAAACCTGATTAATTTCTTAAGGAAAAGAGTAGTTGAAAAAGAAGATTTTTTAATGGCTTTGACATTATACTTTTTATCGGAAAGTAAGTTAAATCATAATCAGTTAAAAGAAAAATTGAGTATTTTAGATGTACCATTTGACTTTCGATTAATTTTAAACAAATTGTTGAATAATAAACTCATTGAAAAAACCGATGATTTCTATAAGATTAAAATAAATACTTTGTTTACTAATAGAAAATAACATGCGATGTGAGATAATTAAAGGGAATTGTGAAGAATACTTAAAACAAGCTCCGGCTGAAATATTCGACCTAACTTTTTTAGACCCGCCTTTTAATCAGGGTAAAGATTATAATAGTTATAACGATAAAATGCCGCCCAGCGAATACTGGGAATGGATGCAAAGAGTTTGCAAGCTGATTTATGACCATACCTCTGCCGGCGGTGCTATTTATTTTATGCAACGAGAGAAAAATACTCAATCCGTTTTAGATTGTTTGCACAAAACGGGTTGGAATTTTCAGAACTTAATAATATGGCAAAAAAAGACATCAGCCGTTCCCATTAAGAAGGGTTTTGGCAAACATTATCAAATTATCGCCTATTTCACCAAGGGGAAAAAACCCAGGGTATTCAATAAATTGCGAATTAATCCACCTCGTTTAGTAACAGAAAAATACGAGAGAAAGACCGGTATGTTTGTTACTGATGTATGGGATGATATAAGAGAATTAACTTCCGGATACTTTGCCGGACAGGAACCTTTTAGAACTCCAGGCGGACAAAGATTACACAAACAACAATCTCCAGTTCAATTATTATTGAGAATAATTCTATCTTCCTCTAAGATTGGTGATTTGATTTTTGACCCGTTTGCCGGCACAGGCACAACCCTTGTTGTAGCAAAACAGTTAATGAGAAATGCGGTCGGTATTGAAATTGATGAATCTTACGTTAACTTGATAAAACAAAGACTCTCAATGCTTCGTGCAAGTGACAATATTCTAAGATATCGCGTAGATTACTTATTCACTAGGAACTTAGACGAAATTTGGTTAGTAGAGTGTAAACAAAAGAAATCGGCTATAGAAAATCAAAAAAGTGTCATAAAAAGATATATCAGAAAGGGTGAAGAAAAAAGTCAATTCATGCAATACCGCATTTTTGATAGAAGTAAACAGAAAAAAGATTGACCTCTTTATGAATAGAAATAGAAGAAACGGGTTCTTTTCATTAATACGGATTTTTCCATTATTAATTAACAATATGAATTTGGAGGGTATAGACTTATGAAAAACATTTTTGTAATTCCTGTTGAGGATGTCCAGTATATAGCAAAGAAAAAAATCGGCAGAAAATTAACCATTGAAGAATTAAAGCGGGTTAAAAGTGGAGTAGATTTTGGGTTTGAGTGCTGGGAAGAGGTTGTCCTTACTTCAATAGAAGATTTACAGGATATTGTCATTACAAAAAGACTTGGAGAAATAACCAATGAATAATGAAAGAAAGGAACTGTTCTCTGAGAAACTACAAGCTGGTAAACGGACCTATTTCTTTGATGTTAAAGAGACCGTTGGTAAGAAAAGATATCTTGTTATCAGTGAGTCGAGACCGGCTGGAGAAAAATCCTTTGTG
>JAOUPE010000219.1 GCA_029880025.1 Caldifarciminota bacterium | reverse complement strand
TTAATCTTCTTAGTTTTTCCATCTTCTTTCAATTCTAACTCGCGTGCTTGATAAGGACAGACTCCAACACAAATACCACAGCCTGAACAAAGGTCATCATCAACTCCGGCAATGATTGGAGCATGCTGCAATTCTTTTTGCGAGAATAAAGCAACCACCTTACTTGCCGCACCTGATGCCTGGGCTACCGCCTCTGGAATATCTTTTGGTCCTTGTCCAGCACCAGCCAGATAAAACCCAGCAATCATGGTCTCAACTGGTCTTAGCTTGGGATGGGCTTCGACAAACCAGCCATTCTCATCCTGAGCGGTTTTGAGTAAAGTTGACAGAACTTTTGATTCTTCAGTCGGCACCATTGCAGTTGCCAGGACCACCATATCACAATCAACTTCGACTTTTTTACCGGTTAAAGTATCCGCACCCCATACCGTTACTTTACCGTTCTGTTCAAAGATTTTTGAAACTTTACCTCGAATGTAAAGCACACCTTCATCAGTGGTTCGCTTATAGAATTCTTCAAACCCTTTGCCGCCGGTTCGGACATCGATATAGAATATTATCGCTTCGCCATCATGAACTCGATGTTTATAAAGCATCGCATGTTTAGCCGTGTACATACAGCAGACCTTAGAACAATAAGGCATCGCATTTTCCGGGTCTCTTGAACCAGCACACTGGACAAACACAACCCGTTTCGGTACTTTGCCATCCGAAGGTCTTTTCACTTCACCGGAAGTCGGACCTGATGCTGATAATATCCGTTCGAACTGCAAACCATCAATCACATCCGGATATTTGCCATTACCATAAGGTCCGAGTATCTTCATGTTCAAAACCTCATAACCAGTTGCAATGACTAAAGAACCAATATCAAACTCTTCGGTCTCATCCTTCAGATTAAGGTCAATCGCCATTGCTTCGCAAACCTTAACACATTCCATACATTCAGAGCAGACACTGCAATTGAGACACCTCAAGGCTTCTTGTTTTGCCTGTTCTTCAGTAAAACCGGTTTCCACTTCTTTGAAACTACGGCGTTCGGCAATTGGTATCTTTGGCATCTCGGTTCGATTAAGTTTGGGGAATTTGGCATATTCTTCTGGGGTGAATTGGGCGATTTCTGGAATTGGTGTCTCGGCTGGCTTCATCTCTTCACCTTTGAGATAAAGCTCGATACTTTCGGCTGCTTTTTTGCCGGCAGCTACTGCTTCAATCACGGTAGCTGGACCAGAAACCAAATCGCCACCGGCAAATACTCCTTCCTGTGAAGTCATCATATTGTCCGGATTGACTACAACCGCACCCCATCTTGTCTTTTCTAAATCCGGGAATAACGAAGTATCCGGAGCTTGACTAACCGCTGGTATCACAATATCGGTCTCGATGGTAAATTCACTTTTTGGTATGGGGACCGGGGTTCTTCGACCGGTCGAATCAGGCGGTCCTAACTCCATCTTCTGACATTCGATTCCGATGACTTTGCCATCTTTGCCTAAAATCTTGGTCGGTGCAGCTAAAAAGACGATTTTGACGCCTTCTTTTTCACCTTCTTCAATCTCCCAAATATTGGCTGGTATCTCACGTCTTGAACGACGATAGATGATTGAAACTTCCTTAGCACCCAAACGTAATGCGGTTCTTGCTGCATCCAGCGCAGCATTACCACCACCAATAACTGATACACGTTTTCCGGTTAACTCGGCAGATAAGTCTTTAGTTTTCAGATTAACCTGTCGTAAAAAGTCCAGAACTTGATAGACACCAGAAAGGTTTTCTCCTGGGATACCGAGCTTTAAACCTTTCCAGGCACCGGTTGCTAAGAAGACCGCTTTAAAACCTTGTTTGAACAAATCGTCAAATGAAAAATCTTTACCCAATGTCTGATTGGTTTTAACATCAATGCCATGGGCAAGAATATAATCAATATCGGCTTTGATTGCTGGTCTGGGCAATCTGAATTCTGGAATTCCGGTTATGAGCATGCCACCCAGTTCAGGTGAAGATTCAATGATTGTGACTGGATGACCTTTTTTGGCTAAGAAATAGGCACAAGCCAGACCAGCCGGTCCACCGCCAATGATTGCGGTTTTATCAAATTTCACTTTTTCGACGGGCGGGGGTAATTCCTGACCTTTCTTGAGTTCGTAATCAGCAATGAAACGCTTGAGCGAGGCAATCGCAATCGGGTTTTCGACATTTAAACGGTTGCAGTTCGATTCACAAGGATGATTACAGACCCGACCGCAAACTGAAGCAAATGGATTAGCCTGTCGTTCCAAATCCAAAGCTTCCTGATATTTGCCGGCTGCAATCAAAGCAACATAGCCATGAGCATTCACCCCAGCCGGACAGGCAACCCGACAGGGCGAAATTCCTTTTTTCTCAATCGTAAAGATATTGGGCACGGCTTGCGGAAAAGGACGATAAATCGCCTTACGCTTAGAAAGTCCCGCATCGAATTCATTACTAACCGAAACCGGACAGGCTATCTCACAATCACCACAACCGTTACATTTACTGGGCAAGACATACCTTGTCTTTTTATTTACTTTTACTTTGAAATTACCAACATAACCTGAAATGTCGTTCACCTCGCTGTAAGAAAGGAGGTTGATATTAGGATGTTGTTTCACCTCAACCATTTTAGGAGTCAGAATACACTGTGAGCAGTCAAGGGTCGGGAACGTTTCAGAAAGCTGAGCCATATGCCCACCAATCGAAGGATTCTTCTCAACCAAAATCGTTTCATAACCAGCATTGCCAATATCCAATGCGGCTTGAATTCCAGCAATACCAGCTCCAATTACCATCGCCCGTTTAGTTACCGGCACCGAAATCGGAGTTAACGGTTCATCATATTGAACTTTTTTCACCAAAGTTTTAATGATTTTAATCGCTTTTTCGGTTGCCTTATCTTTGTCCTCAGTCACCCAGGAACATTGTTCGCGAATATTGGCGATTTCACACAGGTAAGGATTGACACCGGTTGCTGCGGCTGCCTTGCGAAAAGTTGGTTCATGTAAAGTCGGTGAACAGCAGGCAACAACTACGCCATCCAGTTTTTCTTTTGCAATAGTCTCTTTGATTAGGTTCTGTCCCGGGTCAGAGCAGCAATACTGGTGGTCTTTGACTACGGCAATCGATGGGTAGTCCTTTAATTTTTTCAGAACTTCATCAATCTTGACAGTACCGGCAATATTGATACCGCAGTGGCAAACAAAAACTCCGATTCTCTTTTTAGCAGGTTCGCTTTTTTTCTTAACCATTTATTAATCCTTTCTCGATTAAAAGTGGTTTTGGGTCAACGTAATGATTATTTAACGCCAGAATTTCACCTTCTAAACCTAAAGCTAAACCCAATAGCTGAGTAAAATAGAAAACCGGTATTTTCCTAAATCCAGAATTTTTCTCAGCAATCAATTTCTGTTGATTATCAATATTATACTGGCACAATGGACAACTGGTTATTGTACAGTCGGCACCAGCCGTAATTATACTATCAAGAATTGTCTTAGAACATTTTAATGCAACATCTTGGGCATTAACCAGAACGTAACCGCCGCAACATTCACCCTTGAACGGAAAGTCTATTGGTTGGGCACCTAGAGTTGCCATCAAATCGTCCATCACTCTCGGATTGTCCGGGTCGTCAAATTTTAACTCTGAG
>JAOUPE010000218.1 GCA_029880025.1 Caldifarciminota bacterium | reverse complement strand
TAATACCCTCTTCTTCAGCATGATGAATCTCTTCAATCCGGGCTGGCATTTCGGTTTTGGACCGGCGGTAGATAATCATCGATTTTTCAGCACCAAGTCTTAATGCGGTTCGGGCAGAATCCATTGCTACGTTACCGCCGCCAATCACCGCCACATTTTTGCCGCGCACGATTGGAGTGTCATATTTTGGAAAAAGATATGCCTTCATCAGATTGGAACGGGTCAGATATTCATTGGCTGAATAGATGCCGTTAAAGTTTTCACCCGGAATACCCATAAACCAGGGCAAGCCAGCCCCGGTGCCGATAAATACCGCATCGAATTCCTGAAGCAGTTCATCAACCGTTTTGGTCATACCGACTACGAAACTATTTATCAGTTTTGCACCCATCTTTACGACGAAATCGACCTCTCGCATCACAATCGCTTTGGGTAAACGAAATTCTGGAATACCGTAAATTAGAACACCGCCTGGTTTATGCAAAGCCTCAAAGATTGTGACCTCATGACCCATCTTGAGCAAATCGCCGGCTACGGTCAAACCAGCTGGTCCAGCCCCAACCACTGCTACTTTTTTACTAGTCGGGGATAACTTTTCTGGCATTTCCATAATTCCTTGCTTTGCCTCCCAATCGGCAATGAACCTTTCCAATCGCCCGATTGCAACTGGTTCCATCTTTTTACTCAAAACGCAGACTTTTTCGCATTGGTCTTCTTGCGGGCAGACTCGACCGCAAATGGCAGGCAAGACGTTCATCTTCTTCATCACCCGGATTGCTTCTTTGAAATCACCTTGAGCAATCCGTTCAATGAAACCAGGAATATCAATCTCAACCGGACAACCGTCTACGCAAGACGGTTTTTTACAGGTCAGGCATCGCTTGGCTTCGGTAATCGCCTCTTCTTCGCTGTAGCCATAGGGAACTTCATCGAAATTTTGAACCCGCTCCTTCGGCGGTTGCTCGCGCATCGGTATTTTCTTGGGGGCTGGCTTAGACATGTCCACACTCCTTATGTGTTTTCATAAAGAGCTCCATAGATTCCTTTTCCTCTTTCAGATAGATGCGCTGTCGGGCTATGAGTAAATCAAAATCAACCTTATGCCCATCAAATTCTGGTCCATCCACACAGGCGAATTTAGTCTCACCGCCGACCTCAACCCGACATACCCCACACATACCAGTCGCATCAAGCATGATTGGATTAAGACTGACAAGGGTCGGAATGTTGTAAGGTTGGGTTAATTTAGAAACCGCTTTCATCATCACGACTGGACCTACGGCAAGTACATGGTCAATTTTGGTTCCACGGTCGATTATTCGTTTCAGTTCATCGGTGACAAATCCTTTATGACCATAAGTCCCATCATCGGTCGTGATATAAAGCTCGTCCGAAGCATCCCGCATCTCTTTTTCCATAATCAAAAGGTTCTTACTTCGAGCGCCAATAATCGAAATCACTTTATTGTCGGCTTGGCGTAAAGCCTTTGCCACCGGATAGATTTCCGGTGTGCCGACGCCGCCACCGATACAAACCACGGTGCCGAATTTCTCAATTTTGGTAGCTCTGCCTAAAGGACCGATTAAGTCAACAATCTCATCACCGGCTTTTAACGTACCTAACAGCTTTGTCGATTTCCCAACTTCCTGGAATACAATCTTCAGAATTCCTTTTTCTTTATCGGTATCGGCAATCGTCAGCGGTATTCTCTCACCTTCTTCATAAATCCTTAAGACCACGAATTGACCGGGTTTGACCTTTTGGGTAATTAGCGGAGCCTCCAGTTCCATCAATTTAATATCTGGTGCCAGTTCTTCCGTCTTCAGAATTTTTACCAATTTTTCTTCGTCCAATCATTTAAGAATTCAACGCTGAAAACAATGTACGCTTGATGCTAGACGCTATACGCTTTACGCCAGAATTTGGCGTTTAGCGTTAGGCGTTAAGCATATTGCGTCAGATAAGTGGTGGACGCTTGGCGTTGCTTCAGTGTTTAATTCCCTTCCACCATTTAACCGTTTTATCCAGTCCATCTTTGATATCAGTTTTTGGACGCCATTTCAATTCCTTTTTTGCCAGGTTGCTGGCTAAAACACTATTTACGATTTCGCCGCTTCTTCCGGCAATCAATTTTGGCGATGCCTTGAAATCTAATAATGTTGCAATCAATTTATACAATCGTCGTGTACTGATTCCTTTGGTTGTGCCAATATTTATAATCTTGCTATCGCCTTTATTGATTGCTTTAAGCGTTGCCTCAACCACGTCATCAACATAAACATAATCGCGAATTTGATTACCGTCACCAAAGAGAAATGGGGTTTCTCCGGAAAGCATTTTTTTAATGAAAATCGGTATTGCCCCAGAACCACCTTTTTGATACTGCCGAGGACCATAAATGTTACCATAGCGAAGAATAGTGTATTTAATACCATAAAAGTCGCAAAACATTCGGACATAATTTTCACAGGTCAACTTCCCGACCCCATAGGGCGAGATTGGATTTAATGCCGAATTTTCCGAAATTGGTAATTTTGGGGTATCGCCGTAGACCGCAGCGGTCGAGGTGAATATGAATTTTTCACATTTTATCTGACTCGCTGCCTTTAAGGTATTGAGTGTCCCTAAAAGATTGATTTCTAAATCATGCAGTATTGACTCTAAAGAAACACTGGTATCGGTTAAGGCAGCTAAATGCCAGACGATATTTGGTTTTTCTTTGGCAAACAATTGGAGAAGTTTTGGACTTTCAATATCTATCTGATAAAACCTACAGGCGTCAGGTATATTTTCCCTTCTACCAGTAGAAAGATTGTCGACAACTATTACCTGGTAGCCTTTACTGAGCAGGGCTTCTACCAAGTAGCTGCCGACGAACCCGGCACCGCCAGTAACTAGTGCTCTCTTCTTCATCGGCTAACGATTAACCGGTATAATCAATGAGCTCCTTTACCAGTTAGAATCACATTCACCGTCTTGGCAAATATTGTTAAATCTAAAAGGAGCGATTGCTTTTTCATATATTCGAAATCGCAGGCTAATTTCTTTCTTACATCATCGATACAGGTATCGTAGCGGTGGTTAACCTGAGCCAGCCCAGTGAGGCCTGGTTTAAGTTGCAAACGTTTCGGATAGTCAGGAATTTTTTGCTTTAACATATCGACGAATTCTGGTCTTTCTGGTCTTGGCCCGACCATACTCATCTCACCTCTCAAGACATTAAACAATTGTGGTAGTTCATCCAATCGAGTTTTTCGCAAGATGCGTCCGATTGGAGTAATTCTCGGGTCGTCCTTGATTGCCCAGACCGGACCGGAATGGCGTTCAGCGTTCTTAATCATCGAGCGGAACTTATATATTTTAAAGACTTTTCCCGCCTTGCCCACCCGCTCCTGAATAAAAAAAATGGGCCGCCGGTTTTCGATGAAAATCATAGCCGAAATGATTATTCCTAATGGGAAAAGGGCAATTATTCCTAATAATGATAAAACAATATCGCTTGCCCGTTTAAGGGCGAGATACATATCGTTTCGTATTTTATGAGGAAAAAAAGGGCAAGTCAAGAGGTAAAAAAGAACCTGAAATAATAATAAAACCGACCCGAGATTCTCGGTTCTTGATAACCACCCAATTACCGGTAAAATGGTTAAAATCCTTTTGTTATTGTTTCTAACC
>JAOUPE010000217.1 GCA_029880025.1 Caldifarciminota bacterium | reverse complement strand
AATTTTTGATTCTGGCTTGAGGCGAAATAGTTTGCCCAGAATCAACCGTTGCGGGTGGAGCCATTAATGCAGTTACTCCAACATCATAAAATCCAACAAATACCGAACCGGTTTGTCTGTCATTAGCTGGATTCATATCGCCAGCCAGTTGTGTACTACATTTAGTTGCAAAACTGCCGGTGGCATTGGCTGTCCATAAAGCAAAATCTATATTGGTTTGTACACCAGCATCTAAGGTTATAGTTTTATTATCAAAATAACCGTCACTAATCTCAAACCTTGTTGAGAAAGTGACGCTTGTATTTCCGTTATTTATGACAGCAGCTTGAGGATTTACCGAGTCGCCTAAATTAACATTACCAGTAGGTTGAATAATCGATAATGTTTGAATGTCTAACACTCTTATAAACACTGAACTGGTTTGTTTATCATTAGTCGGATTGAGGTCATTGGTTAATCGGGTAGAACACTTCACAATAAAGGTGCCGCGTTGAGATGCGGTCCAGTTAGCGAAGTTGACTGTAGTAGATTCATTAGGTGATAGGCTGGGGATAGTTATATCGTTTTGCCAGCTTCCAATCGTAAATCGAACCGGGGTATTGGTTACTGTTGTATTACCATAATTTTTAACTCGTGCTTGAGGTGTAATAATTTGACCAGAATCAACGGTGGCTGGCGGTGCTAATATTATAGTAGTCCCAATGTCGTTAAAACCGACAAATACCGCACCAGTCTGTACATCATTTGCAGTAATCATATCACCGTTGAGTTGGGTTGAACACTTTGTGGCAAAGTTGCCTGGTGTATTGGCAGTCCAGAGCGTAAAATTGACGACGGTTTGCTCACCTGAGTTAAGGGTTAAGGTTGTATTATCCGAGTAACCATCGGTAATCTCAAATCTGACTGGGAAAGTCACACTCGTATTTCCATTGTTTCTGATAATCGCTTGCGGAGTAACTGTATCACCTTGATTAACAGTACCAATCGGTCGAAGTAAAGCAATCGTTTGGACATCAAAGAATCTGACCAATACCGTACCGGTCTGCTTATCATTAGCATTATTTATATCTCCAGTGAGCTGGGTGGAACATTTTGTCGCAAAGTTACCTGGTAGGTTAGCAGTCCAAAGACTAAAGTTGACTGTGGTTTGAATTCCAGGGTCGAGAGTGATAATTGTATCATCTAGATAACCGTCGGTGATTTCAAATCGGACCGGGAAAGTGACATTAGTGTTTCCATTATTTCGGATAAAGGTTTGAGGGGTTATAGTATCACCCAGGTTAACTGTGTCAGCAGGTTGAATAATTGAAATTGTTTGGACATCTAAAACTCTTACGAATATTGAGCCAGCTTGTAGGTCATTGGCAGGATTCATATCGCCCGTTAGTAAAGTCGAACATTTCACCGCAAAGTTACCTCTTTGAGCAGCAGTCCATGAAGAAAAATTGACGATAGTTGATTCATTGGGTGCAAGGGTAGTAATAATCGTATCGCTCTGCCAAGTATCAATCCAAAACCGAACCGGAACATTGTTTAACTGGATAGTGCCAAAGTTTTTTACAATCGCCTGAGGAATAACCGATTGACCAGAATCAACCATTGCCGGCGGTGCGGTGATTGCAATGACTCCGACATCAGAAATCAGTTCGCTTTCCACTGAACGTATCATTAAATCACCCGGAGGTAAACCATTTTCCGAATACGTTCCGCCGGAGAATCGCCACTGAGTGCGATTAGGCGCATTGCGAACTTCATCGGCACCTATACCAGCACATTGAGTGTAATTTTCTCCCTGAATCCAGAATAAATAATAATCGCCAGAATTTATCGTAATTCCATTGATTGGATTATAATTCCATTCGCCTCTTATTCCATAAATGTCATTTGATTCCCAAAGTATGGTCCCGGGTGCACCCTGTAAGCCGTCATCGTCAATAAGTTGAATGCGAAAAATATTATCAGCTGGCTGAGGTGGATAGGCATCATGTGAAAGCATAATTTCAGCACCCTGAATTATCTTTGGATAGGAAGCCGGCGTAAATCTTACTCCATAACCTTCGCCCGAGACATCAGCCCAAACTGCCTGGGTTGTAATACCGTCATCATAAAGGTTTTCAGTTCCTTGGGCTACAGCAAGTTGCCTTGCAGTTCGGTCATTTATCGCTTGCATATCGCCGTTTAGGCGAGTTCGAACTACCAGCGTATAATTGCCTCGAGCTAAAAGCGGGGTCTGGATGAAATTAACTGAAGTAGTAGTATTAGGCAGAAAAGGCGAAATATTTTGGTCATCAGAATAGACCGGCGTGCCAAATTCATTGTATAAGGTACAGACCGCTGAGAAACTGGCAGGAGAGGTCGAGCCATAATTTTTAATTATCGCGGCTGGTGTAAAAGAGCCAGGTGACAAGAAGTTTGAACCGGGGATAGTAATAGCAATTGGCGAGACATCTAAGGGTGGATAATGCGGACCGGTGACATCGTCAATCCGAGCGCCTAAACGGTTAAACGGCGGATAAAAGATTCCAACATAAATTGGGGTATTAAGATAATCGCTAAGATTTATTATTCGCTCGAGATATGAATTATTATTAAAGTTAAATGCATCGAGTCGAACCGTCATACCGGTTGTGTCAGGAGTTGTGGTTGAAATCCAGACTTCAAGACTTTCATAAACCGATCGGTTATGCGCCTCATACCAAAAACTGAAAATCGTGTCACCAGGTGTTGGATAAACCATTCTGGTTATTATCCAGTCTTGGTTTCGTGTTAAGTTAGTGCCTAAACATTTAATACAGAAAGGTCGGGTCAGGGGCTGCTGGTTACTGAGTGCCCAAAAATTATCAGTTACGGTTTCAAAGCTGAACCGACGCCAACCCTCAGGCCATTCTGGATATATTGTTGAATTGAAACTTTCGTTAAGAGTTGAATCACCGGGAGCCCCAAAAGCAAAGAAAAAGGTTATCAATAACCCAATTAAGATTATTTGACTTTTAGACATTCTCCCCCCTAATTTTTATGTCCGATTTTAGATTCACTTTAAACATACCCCCCATAAGGGTTTTTGATTGCTCTATTTTAGATAACCGTATCTAATTTAAAGACATATCATTATACAACAGTTTAGCGTTATTGTCAAGGCTAAGTTATTTCCCGGTAATTTTCATTTGAAATATTGACTTTATGGTTAGTTTGAATAATATTCTTTGATAAGCTGTGAAGTGGTGTAATCACTACTACACGCCACAAAGGTCAAAACAATGCCGAAGTGGCGGAATTGGGAGACGCAGCGGACTCAAAATCCGCCAAGGGTGACACCTTGTGAGGGTTCAACTCCCTCCTTCGGCATTCGCCTTAGTCGGTCGTCTCGCTTCGCTCAACGGAGGCTTCGCGTTGCGTCGGACTTTTCAAGTAGCGACTCCTTATTTGGCATTTACTGCTTTATAAGGTACGCCTAAAGCTTAGCACTAATCCCGCTCGAAAAAATTTAAATACCAGTTTCCTACTTCTGAACACCAATTGGAATTCTGGTTTTTTATAAACGTTTAGAATAAATCATATAATGCGTAATGATTGAGTGAAAAGTATTCTCAGAAAAAGAAGAGATATTTGATTTTTACTACTGCAATACGTTCGAATAATTTAAATTTAGATTCCGAATCATCTCTTGATTCATTAAACGCCA
>JAOUPE010000216.1 GCA_029880025.1 Caldifarciminota bacterium | reverse complement strand
CATCGATAACGGTCGGTGGTATTCCCAATATCCTCCTGGTCACCCGGTGCTTTTAGCTTTAGGTGTATTAATTGGTATGCCCTGGCTGATTAACCCGCTACTCGGCGCAATTGCTGTTGTCATCTTCTTCTTTTTAGGAAAGGAATTATATGATGAGAAAACCGGTCGGATTGCCGCACTTCTTGGCACGCTCTCGCCTTTCCTTATGTTTATGTCTGCCGAATTTATGAATCACGCCAGTGCTTTAGTATTTCTCAGTTGTTTTATATTGTTCTTTTTCAAGATGATTCGGAAGCGAGATTTATTTTCCGCAATCCTGGCTGGCACGTTTCTCGGTTTAGGAGTAAATGTTCGACCTCTGACCGCCCTGGCAATAGCAACTCCACTTATTTTCTATTCTTTATATTTGCTCAAAGATAAACTCGCCCTCTACTTACCCCGCTTAAGCTTAATGGCAATTGCCACGATTATTTTTGTTGGAATATTATTATATTTTAATTATTTAACTAACGGCAACCCTTTAACTTTTGGTTATATGGTGCGTTGGGGCTCTGACCACGGCTTAGGTTTTGGACATAGTGGCTGGGGTCCACTCCATACCCCGTTGCGTGGTCTTTTGAGCACCTCCGAAGACCTCAATGCGCTGAATCGTTTCCTATTTGAATGGCCCATCCCGTCTTTGGTCTTCATCTTTTTGCTTTTTGCCTCAAGTCAGGCTCAGCTAAAAGACTACTTGCTCCTCGCAATTATCGGCACCCCGATTATTGCCTATTTCTTTTATTGGTTTCATGGTATCCTTTTTGGTCCGCGCTGGGAATACGAAACCTTAGGTGCTTTAGTGGTTCTCACGGCTCGGGGAATTCGGCTGTTTCCGAATTTCATTCAGAACCAATTAAAAATTGAAACAACCAAAGAGACAATTTCTTCTGGCTTACAAAAATTTCTCGCCTTATGCGTCCTTTCAACAATGGTCATCGCAATGCCTTCGCTGATACGTTTTTATCGATACGCCCACGGGTCCACTCGGGTGCCGATTATTGAAAGGACTCAGAAGGCTCAGGTAAAGGATGCGGTTGTTGTTACCCCAAGGTTTATCTATGGCTCATCATTTGGTGGCAATCAACTTGACCTGCAAGGTAACATTGTTTATGCTCGGGACCTAAGAGCTTTAACTCCTTTACTTAAGATTACTTATCCGGAACGTAGGTTTTATCGAGCATTGATTGACTCTTTTTATGAGATTGAAGTTCCCCCTTTTACCCAATCCCCGCTTTATGAAGTATTGATGGCACAATCTAAATTTACCCATCAATTAACCGATATTGAATATAAAACGATTTTCTGGCCAATGACCGACCTCTACGAACGATTTCGTCCATTTCTTTTTGATACCACCATCAATATTGTTCCGCTTCGTCAGTTCTACATCGATATTTATGATAAGACCGCTTCACTCGATCAATACTTGCCCGCATTAGTCTTCTGGATTTTTGACGACCGGCAGGAGCATTTACAAATCTTCTCATTTATGAACGATTTTCAAAGTTATATTGCGGCTGATTATAAATTCACCCTGCGCTATACTACCCCCGATAATATAGGAGCAGTCTATGTAATTGATAAAGTCGCCGGCAACGAAGATATTATTGATACTGTGGAATGAGTTTAAATCATCAATTTTACCTGGCTAAATTTTTATTTGTAATTTTGGTGTTTTGTTCTACCCCAGAATCTAAATTACAAAAAAATATCAAGGCGCTTGAATCCGAAGATTATGGAGTCCGGGCAAAAGCAGCAAAAACGCTTGGCACGATGAAAGATACCAGGGCAGTAGAACCTTTAATCAAAACATTGGAAGATGAGGATTACAAAGTTCGAAAAACCGCTGCCGTCGCCTTAGGTAAAATTGGCGATGCAAAAGCAGTAGAGCCCCTGGTAAAGCGTCTTGGTGATGACGAACCGAAAGTGGCAGAAGCTGCCTGGCAAGCTTTGGTAAAGATTGGCACGCCCGCGGTTGAACCTCTAAGCCGCATCTTAAGAACTGGCAATACTGAAATGAAGCTATTGGCTGCGTCTGGATTAGGCAAGATTAGAAACAGTCGAGCCACTGAAGCACTTATCGCAGCACTGCGTGATGACAATCCAGAGGTCCGAAAAGCGGTAGTAATCGCTTTAGCTAAAATCAATGAATCACGAGTCGTTGCCGCCCTTTCCACCATGCTCAATGACCCAGACCCGGACGTTGCCGATGCCGCTGCCCAGGCTTTGAATCGTGCCGGGACTCAAGGTTTCGACCGTATTCGTCGCCTTTTGCGGACTCGTCCTTAACTTTTATTGACTTTTTCAATTCTTTTAATATCCTAATATCGTGTTAGCCTGCTTAATCGCCGTCGTCATTATTTTTAGTCAGGATGCAGGATATTTGAATGTTGATGCTGACCAATCTGATTTGAGTGTCTATCTTGATGGAGATTATATTGGCACGACACCGATTACAAATTATTCAATTGAACCGGGCGAATATTCAATAAGTCTTTACGACTCGAAGACCATAGAAAATGAATACTGGAATTTACGTTCTGCCAGCCCATTCCGAAAACTCTCGTCAATTTGGCAATTAACGCGAATTGATGCTGCTACCAAAAAAGTCGAAATCATACCAAACCAATCGACCAAGATTTTCTTCTATACATCAAGAATCAATCGTGCCCCGACTTTGGCAAAATGTGTGTTCGGCGGTTGTATCGGTGGAATCTTTGGACTGGGTATTCTGGCTGGAGTTTTAATCGCCTCGATTGCAAGATAATGCAAATTTATCAAAATTATCCCAGATGAAACGAATCCTTACTATTTTCGGTTTAAGCTTACTCTCCTTGCTTTTGCCAATTTCGGCTGGCAATAAAACCGAAAAACTAAAAGAAGCGATGTTCTATCAAAAACTCGATGGTAAAAAGGTCGCTTGCCAACTCTGTCCAAGATACTGCATTATTGCCAATAAGAAACGTGGGTTCTGTCGCAATCGTGAAAATCGCGAGGGAAAATTATACACCATAGTTTACGGCAAACCTTGCAGTATCGGCAAGGAACCAATTGAAAAAGCGCCGTTCTATCATCTGTTACCTGGCAGTGAACGAATTACTTTAGCAACCGTCAGCTGTAACCAGCGTTGCAAGTACTGTCAAAACTGGGATATATCCCAATCCTCACTCGAAGATGCAAGATACTACGAAGCTCGACCCGAGGATATCGTCGCAATCGCTAAAAAGTATCACGTTAACATAATCTGCTTTACCTATACCGAACCAATTGTTTTTTATGAATATATGTACGATATTGCCAAGCTGGCACGAGCCGAGGGAATAAAAACTTGTGTTGTGACCGGTGGCTTTATCAACCCAAAGCCTTTAAAAGAACTCTGTAAGGTTGTGGATGCAATCAAGATTGACTTAAAAGGATTTGACGAAAAGTTCTACGAAGATGTCTGCGGTTCACAACTCCAGCCAGTACTCGATGCCTGTAAAATCGTCCGAGAATCCGGCATTCACTTAGAGATTGTCAACCTGATTGTGCCAACCTTGAATGATGATACGACCAAAATACGAGAGATGTGTAAGTGGATAAAAGAAAATTTAGGCAAGGATGTCCCGGTGCATTTCACCCGTTTCAGTCCCAACTATAAGCTGACCA
>JAOUPE010000215.1 GCA_029880025.1 Caldifarciminota bacterium | reverse complement strand
ATCTTTTTAGAACAATACATCGAAGGGATGATTGCTACGGTCGGAATTGTTGGGAAAAAAGTCTTGCCGATTTTAGAGTTGGTGCCAAAAAAACAAGAGTTTTATGACTACAAAGCGAAATACACTAAAGGTGAAACCGAATTCATAATTCCAGCCCGTTTACCGAAATCGATATCGAAGCGAATTCAGAATTTAGCATTTGAGGCACATAAGTTGATTGGCTGCAAAGGCTTTTCCCGGGTCGACCTGGTGGTCGATAAAGATAACCAACCATATTTCTTAGAATTAAACACTTTGCCAGGAATGACCGAACTCTCTGACCTGCCCGCTCAAGCCGCAACAATCGGCATAAGCTATGATGAATTGGTTAAAGAGATACTCTTAAGTTCTTTGTTATAAAATAGTTATAAGTAAAAACTTTCTTCGCTCATATCATTGCTTTGATGTCTCAACCTATTTTTGAATTCAGTCAAAAGCCATTAATGTAACCGGTTCTGGTAACTATTTTATTCTTGACATTTAGAATCCTTTTATTAAGATTAAAGTTTATGATTAAAGATAGGTTGAAGCGGAGGCATTTCCGAATCCGAAAGAAGATTTCGGGCACACAAGACCGACCTCGGTTATGTGTGAAGCGAAGCAACAAACACATTTATGCCATGCTGGTTGATGATGCAAAGAATCGGGTATTAACTGCAGTTTCGACTCTAACTAAAGAACTGAAGAAAAATAAGAAACCGGGTAAGGTTACAATGGCGAAGGAAGTTGGTATACTATTGGCGCAGAAAGCCAAGGCTTTAGGAATTAAAAAGGTTGTTTTTGACCGTGGCGGCTATGAATATCATGGTCGAGTCAAGGCGATTGCGATTGGAGTTAGAGAAGCGGGGTTAGAATGTTAGAGCGGGAACCTGGTAGCGGGATTAGTCGAGCCGGCTTAGAAGCAACGGTCCCGATCCCAGAGTTTATTGAACGGGTGATTGAGGTGAAGCGGGTTTCCAAGGTTGTAAAAGGTGGTAAAAGAATGAGAATTTCGGCAACCGTGGTAGCTGGTGATGGTAAAGGACACATTGGGGTGGGGCATGGTAAGGCTAGCGAAGTCGCTCAGGCAGTTAGAAAGGCTTCATTACGCGCCAAGAAGAGTTTTTTCCTGGTTTCGACCAAAGGCAATACAATTCCTCATGCCGTCACTGGCAAATATAGTGCCAGTCGGGTGTTACTGAAACCAGCATCGACCGGAACCGGTCTGGTTGCCTGTCCAAAAGTCCGTGCTGTTTTAGAAGCAGCCGGTATAAAAGATTGTCTGACCAAATCATTAGGTTCAAATAATTCTTATAATATTGCAATTGCCACATTGAATGGTTTGCGCCGACTACGCAATCTGGAACAGATTGCCCGATTCAGAAACAAGCCAATATCACATTTTGTAATGAAAAAGGGAGTCGAGAGTGAAGGTGACATTAGTCAAGAGCCTGATTAAGCAGAAAGAGATGCACAAGAAAGTGGCTCGGGCATTAGGATTACGCAAGGTTGGTGACTGCCGCGAACATAAGAATACTCCGCAGATTCAAGGGATGATATTTAAAATTCGACATTTGTTGAAAGTGAGCGAAAATAATGGCTAGGAATAGAGTACTTGATAACCTACACCCGCCAAGGGGTGCAACCAAAAAGAGAAAAAGGGTCGGATGTGGTCCTGGTTCAGGTCATGGTAAGACTTCTTGCCGTGGGCATAAAGGAGCCGGGCAAAGGAAAGGTAAAGAATTTGATGCACGGTTTGAAGGCGGGCAGATGCCTCTTTACCGCCATATCCCAAAACGCGGTTTTCATAATATTTTCAAACAAGAATTTCAAATTGTTAATGTTGGAAATCTAACTAAATTCCAACCCAATACTAATATCGATATCGAAAATTTAGTCTCGGCTGGGTTGGTCAGGCAAGGCTACCCGGTAAAGATTTTGGGTGAAGGTGAAATTAATGTTGCGTTGAATATTACGGCACACGCATTTTCTAAATCGGCGAAAGCGAAGATTGAAAAAGCCGGCGGTAAAGCCGAAACTATAAAAGAAGAAACCCGAAGGAAATGACATTAAACACCGAAGAACTCCGAATTTTCCGAAGCGCACCGAATATTTTTCGGTGTTGTTCAGTGTTGAATTAATATGATTCGCAGCGTTCCCAATATCTTCAAGATTCCAGATTTACGGAAGAAGATAATATTCACCTTGGCGATGATTGTGGTCTATCGCTTGGGTTGTCATATCCCAACCCCTGGCATCAATGCCCAAGCCCTGGGCTTGCTTTTAGGTCAACTCCGTGGCACAATCTTTGGACTCTATGATATATTTGTTGGCGGCGCCCTATCCCGTGCCTCAATCTTTGCTTTGGGTATCATGCCTTATATTTCAGCCTCGATTATCTTTCAGCTGATGGGTTCGGTCTTCCCTTATTTGGAGAAATTACAAAAGGACGAAGAAGGTAGAAAGAAGATTAACCAATATACCCGTTATACCACGGTTGGCTTAGCAGCAATTCAGGCAACCGCCATCGCGGTGTATTTAGAACAGCAACCGCCTACTGCAGCCGGTCCAATTGTGATGATGGGCGGAATGTTCTTCCGAATCCTGACGATTTTCACCCTGACCGCCGGGACAATTTTTGTGATGTGGTTAGGTGAACAGATTACCGATAAAGGTATTGGCAACGGTATTTCATTCATTATCTTTATCGGCTGTCTGGATAGTACACCTCAGGACTTGGGTCGAACAATCGCAATGGTTCGGGTTGGCGAACTTTCCTGGATTTCTCTGTTAGTCATTGCCGCCCTGATCTTTGGAATTTATGCCGGGGTTGTGCTTTTAACCCAGGCGTCACGTAAGATTCCAGTTCAATATCCTAAGCGGATTGTGGGCAGAAAGATGTACGGTGGTCAAACCACCCATATTCCATTAAGAGTTGCAACCGCGGGTGTGATACCAATTATCTTTGCTCAGAGTTTAATTGTTTTCCCTTCAACCATTGCTACTTTCCTTAGATTTCCATTAATGGAGACGATTAGAGAATACCTCTCGCCAGGCGGATGGCTCTATAATCTCCTTTTTGCTGGTCTAATCATATTTTTTACCTATTTTTATACCTCGATTGTTTTTAACCCAAGAGACATTGCCGATAATATGCAGCGCTATGGCGGATTCGTACCCGGTATCCGTCCTGGTACTCAAACCGCCAGTTATATCGACCGCAGCCTAAGTCTTTTAACATTGCCCGGGGCATTATTCCTGGCAATCATGGCATTGGTGCCCTTTTATCTAATGTCGGTTTTTAAAGTTCCATTCTATTTTGGTGGGACAACTCTATTGATTATTGTTGGGGTGGCACTCGATACTATCCAGCAGATTGAATCGCATCTTTTGATGAGACATTACGAAGGGTTGCTTAAGGGTGCTAAAATCAGAGGTCGACGCTAAGGAATAATTCACTCGCTTTTCTTGTATATAATTATGAAGTTGATGCTAAAGCATCTGCTCACCTGATTTAAAATGAATCAGGTTTTATCGGAATTAGCCGATTTAGAATTGATAAGGAGAGTGAAAGCAGGCGAAACTCAAGCCTTCGATATATTGATGCAAAGGTATGCAACCAGAATTTATCAGGTGATCTATGGAATGGTTCACAATCATGCTGATACCCAGGACTTGTCCCAGGAGACTTTTGTT
>JAOUPE010000214.1 GCA_029880025.1 Caldifarciminota bacterium | reverse complement strand
GAGGGACTTTCCTGAGAAACTGGGGTGATTTGCCCCAGTCCCGAAAATCTTCGGTGTCGGAGGGACTTCCCAGTCCCGATATAGAAGACGAAGAGAAATTAAACACCGAAGAACATCGAAAAACACCGATAATCCGCCTAAGATATAAAAGAATAGAGGCTTGGAAGCCTCTCCGACATTTTTCTATTTTATCTCAGTCTCTCTTCAGTTAATTTCTTCTCTCTGCTATCTTTGCTATCTCTGCGGTTAAATTTCTTTGTCTTCTGTGGTTAATCTCTTATCCGTGTTCATCCGTGGTTTCACTCTCTGATGTCTCTGCGGTTAAAAGAATCGAGTTCAGTCGGATTTTTCAGCCCGGCGCTTTCCGCCTCTATTTTCTATCTTCACCCAGCCCTTGCGCGCAAGGGCTGGGTTCTAGCCACTATACACTATCCCCTAGTCACTGCCTTTTAATGCACTATCCACTTGACACTGCCTTTTCGGGGCTACTTCTAGGGTCACCATTTTATTTAACGACGAGGAACTTTTTGGTTTCCTTGCCCAGTCTTAAGAAGTAAATTCCGGGTTTTATTCCTTTTAGAGATATTTTTATTTCTTCCTTGTGCTCATGTGCACTTGTGACTTTCTCTTCTACTTTAACTAATTTTCCCGACACATCAAAGATTTTAATATCAATCTGTTCTTCTGCGGACCACGGATAACGGACACGAATCACGCTTTTCGCTGGATTCGGATAAACCTCAAGCACTTTTGCACTTTGCATTTTGACATTTAAGTTTTCTTCTACTATTCCAGGGGTAAATGGATAGAATTTACCCCAGATACGCATCGTTTCGTAGCGTTTACCCAGAAATACACCAGCCCATCCTGAATAAGTGATTAATACCTGATTTCCGACGCCGTGGGCAAGGGCTGGGGAGTACTGATTTCTTGGCTGAGCTGAGACGATAAAAGAATCAATCACAACTCCCAAAGAATTCACTCGGGCACCATAGATATCAGAATTATAGACACTCCGATAGTCTTCCCAGACAACAAGATAATCTGTCCCATCAAAAGATACAGAAGGGTAAAATTGATCATGTGTTGCTAAAGAAATAGCAAAACCATTTGTGTCGAGGACTATCCCGTTTTGATTCACCCTAGCCCCATGGATGTCTGAAGTATCAGCCCAGGGGTAACCTTGCCAGACTACAAGATAATTTGTCCCATCAAAAGCTACCGACGGTCTACCTCTCCAATCTGTTCCTATAGAAATGAGAATACCGTTTGTGTCAATTATTACACCATCCTGATTCACCCGAGTACCATAAATGTCGGAAGTATCGTTAGCGTACCAGTATTGCCAGACCACAAAATAATTTATTCCGTCAAATACAACCGAAGGACATCCTTGATAAGGTGGGCCGCTTGATATGGCAATACCGATTGTGTCGAGAACGATACCATCTTGGGTAATTCGAGCTCCGTAGACATCAACATTCCCGTTATTCCTTGTATCTAACCAAACCACAAGGTAATTAGTTCCATCAAAAGCTATAGAAAGAAATCTTTGGTCATTAGCCGCAGAAGATATTACAATACCATGTGTGTCGATAACTACACCCGTTTGGCTCACACGGGCTCCGAAAACATCACAGTTGCTTTGCGAACTATCCAGGCCACAAAATAATTGGTTCCATCAAATGCAACCGATGGGGTATACTGACAATTTTCCATGGTTGTTATGACAATTCCGGCAGGGTTAAGAACTATCCCGTCCTGATTCAATCGAGTGCCATAGATATTCGAGTGACCATTTCGTGAATCTCTCCAGACGATAAAATAATTGGTTCCATCGAAAGCTGCTGATGAAGCTTCTTGCGAACCCAAGGCAGGTATATAAGTAATACAAGTATCAACCAGAAATTCTTCACCTTGCAGTCCACAGATTATCTTATTATCACTGCGCTCTGCGTTATAAGCTTCATAATTTGGAATCTGCTTCTTGTACTGGGTATCGGTTACTTTTTTATTTACCTCATTCAATTTAAACGATGCCTCTTTGGGTTGTATCGGCGCAGCGAAACTCAAAACTAAAGATATAACAAAAATGAAACTTATTATTTTAAGAACCATCTTGCCCTCCTATTTAAATCAATACCAAAATAAAATAATTTCCTATCGAATCTATAATCAGATTATTGTGAAAGCTGATAAACTTCATCTCATATTAGATTTACCAAATTTAATAAAACTTGTCAATACTTTACTATAGATATTAAGAACTTACAATTATTGACCCATGCCGAAAATGTTTTATAATCTATTGCGAAAGGAGTAATATAAAATGAGAAAAATGACTGAGCAAGATTTAGCCGCAGCATTTGCCGGGGAAAGTCAAGCCCATATGAAATATGCAATTTATGCCAATGTTGCGGAAAAAGAAGGATTTCCGAACATCGCAAGACTATTTAGGGCTATCTCCCATGCCGAATTGGCTCATGCCCGAAATCATTATCGAGCTTTAGGTAATATCCTCACCTCTGCCGAAAATCTTCAGGTCGCCATTGACGGTGAAACCTATGAGGTAGAAGAAATGTATCCGGCATTTAAAGCGGTAGCCGAGTTGCAAAATGAAAAAGAAGCGCTCCGTTCGATGGATTGGGCTTTACAAGCTGAAAAGATTCATGCCGGCATGTATCAGAAAGCAAAGCAAGCAGTTGAGGCTAATAAGGATATCGAAATTGGCAAAATCCAAATCTGTGAACAGTGCGGTTATACGGTCGAAGGTAATGTACCGGACCGTTGTCCGATTTGCGGTGCGACTAAAGATAAATTTAAAAGTTTTTAATCAATTTTTAACTCGGTAAACATGTTACCAAAAGAAATATTAGTGCTTACCGCTACTGCCGCTTCAATCGGTTTTATTCATACTGTGCTTGGACCTGACCATTATATACCATTTATCGTTATTGCTAAGGCAAGAAAATGGTCTATGTTCAAAACCGGTTGGGTTACTTTTCTCTGCGGTCTTGGTCATATCCTGAGCTCAGTCGTCTTAGGCATCATCGGCATCGCTTTAGGTCTTGCAGTTATAAAACTGGAAGCCTTAGAATCATTTCGGGGCAATATAGCTGGCTGGGCATTGATTGCTTTTGGTTTAATCTATTTTGCCTGGGGATTACGCCGCGCATTTCGCAAGACTCATTCCCATCTCCATGTCGAAGAACGAACCAATCTTACCCCCTGGATTCTATTCACTATCTTCGTTTTCGGACCGTGCGAACCTTTAATCCCAATACTGATGTATCCTGCCGCAAAGAGCAGTATTTTTGGTTTAATTCTAGTAACTGCTGTTTTCGGCACGGTTACGATTGGAACAATGATGACGATTGTCTTAATTTCATCTTTAGGAGTGAACTTTTTACCGCTGCATCGTTTCGAACGTTATACTCATGCTTTAGCCGGCGCCACAATCTGCTTGTGCGGAGTAGCAATTCAATTTCTCGGATTATAACATAATACGCAATCAATAACAAAAATAACAAAGGTAGCCGCAACCTTTAGGTTGCGATTTTTTCTCTCTTCCTGCAGGCTAAAGCCTGCGACTACCAATTTGGTCTTCAAGTTTTTAATTGTGAATGTTTGAACTCTTATTCAAGGTAGTTGTTATCAGCACTTCTGGTGCTTTAGCGCCAGGTCCTTTGACTGCGGCTATCGCTTCAGCTGGACTAAAGAAAGGCTGGAAAGCCGGTAT
>JAOUPE010000213.1 GCA_029880025.1 Caldifarciminota bacterium | reverse complement strand
CGAATTTTTATGGGCAATACCAGAAGCAGACCAGCGAAACCAGCCGGTCCGTTCTTTATCAAAATGGAAAGTTTGCCAGGGTAATTGATTGGTATTGTATTCACCCTGGGTATCCCAAATGTAAAGTTGTCCATCCGCACCCTCCATTAAGATTTCGGTAAGATTATCTTCATCAACATCAGCCAAGTAAGGTGTTTTGGACATCGGAATCTTACCTTCCCAAAATCCAAAGCTTCCGCTATCCGGTAGAAAATAAGTAGGGAATTTTTCTCTTGGATAACCGGGCAGGAAATTACCATACCAATCAACTGCATAAAAATTCGAATCGCAGCCAGCCGTCAAAATTTCAAATCCTGGAATCGTATCAATGTTGCCAATTCCCGGTGAAAACCAGATTGCATTTCGGGTCGGCACCGGAAAACCTGGCAAAGCAGTGCCATCGGATTTAAAGACGTGGATATGTCCTCCCCAATAGGCGCCACTCCTGATTTGACCAAAACTGCCAACCACAATCTCAAGCTGACCATCGCCATCAAAATCGGCTAACGATGGACTGGAGAAAGCCTTGGTATGATATGAACTATAATAGCCGGCATCGGTCGTTAAGTCGGCAGGAAAACCAGGTAGCCGGTTACCATTGGTATTAAAAACATCCAGATAACCGGAGCGACGCAGAATCACAATTTCGGGGGCGTCGTCATTATTGACATCGCCTATGACTGGTGACGCATAATCTGGAACAAAGCTTGTGCCGGCTCCTTCGGTCTGCCAATGGCGTAGTACCGCACCATCGTTTTTCAAAATATATAGTCTCCGTTCAATCAAAGACCAGGGGTTATCACGCATGAATTGATTACAATGAACAATAATTTCCATGAGGCTATCGCCATCCAGGTCACAAACCGCCGGACTCGCCCAACAACCCTGCTGGTTTATCGTATCCTCGTAAAATCGGAACTTCCAGAGTGAATCACCATTCGACGATAGGGCATAGATTGCACCACCGCCTTTGCGGATTGAATTCAGGTCAGCAGTCTGGCAGATGATTTCAATATTATTATCATTATTGATATCAGCCGCAACGACTTCCGAATAAACATCATGATATGGGTCTTCAGGCCAGCCCGGCATGATAAAGGGCCAACCAGGTTTCACCTGACCGCTTAACCCATCAACCACATAGATTCGACATTTATAAGTCGGTGGGTCCGGGAAAAAAGTCTCAGCCATCGGAATGATGATATCATCCTGTTCATCATGGTCAATGTCGGCTATTGTCACGGATGGACATTCTGGATTTCCGGTATAACCCCAGGTACTGCTCCATAGCATTGTAAGGTCATCATCGAATACAACTATTTTGGATATGTTTGTATTATTTGCCGTGGGTTCGGATAACCGGCAGACTATTTCGAGTTCAGGGTCGGTATCAAAGTTACCCATATTAACCGCAACTCCCCAGCGTCCGCTCAGGTTTATAATCGTGTCGTCGAAAAGATTGTTCTCGGAAATTTCGGTTTGCCTTAAACCATTCTGGTCAAAATGAGAATAGGTCATCTTGCGTCCAGGCGCAATGGCTAAACCCAATATTAAAATAATTGACATAAGAGATATCATCGTTCCTCCTTTTTTAGCATTATAAATCGAAAGGGATTGAAGTCAATCCGATTTGAAAAAAATTATTTTAGAGCCAGCGAATTTTGCTTGGTTCGATTCTCCGTCCCTTCCAGATTGTTTTACCAGTTATTGTGAGAAACATTGACCTTATGCCGATGAATATCGATATTGAAATTATCAGGGGATAAAGTAGAAATAAATATAAGGGAAAACCAAATTTTACCGAAGTCAAAAACCATAACAAGCCGGTGCCAATCATTGAAAAGACTGCATACCAGAATCCGCGGTCGATACTATTTTTAAATAATGTAACAATCGGATAAAAGGTGATTAATGCCATCCAGCACCAGACAAAAACTGCAATCAATATCTTATAACCAAAAAGGGCAAAGTAGTTTTTGGTAAAACCATCAAGCGCTTCGGAAAAATTATGATACATCCGGCAGGAGACAAGCCGCGAGGCATCAAGCAGTCGCCATTTGTACCCGTTCTTTTTAACTAATTTTGCTAATTCGATATCCTCGACCGCATTCTCTTTAATTGCCGCATGCCCGCCGATTTTATCGTAAACTTTTTTGCGAAAGAACATAAACTTGCCATTAGCCGCCGAAAAGGCGGTAGACCTTGGTAAGGTATAAGCAACAACCAAAGGAAGTATGGTAAAGATACTCCAGGTCGGAAATGGTACGGTAATCAATTCACCAAAAGTTATGGTTTTGCTGCCGATTATACCGGTCACAAGATCAATATTTCCAGTTTCCATTGCCTCGACCGCATAAGGAACCGTCATTGGTTGATGAATCGTATCGGCATCGGTGAAGAAAATGAATTCACTGTTGGCTTCGGTTGCCAGTTGCTGCGATGCCCAGGATTTACCAATCCATCCTTTGGGTAACGGCTTGCCCTCAATGATGCGCAAGCGTTCGGATTGAATGCTTTTCAAGATTTCACCGGTCCGGTCCTGCGAATTATCATTAAGAACAATTACTTCATAGTTCTCATATTTCTGACTTAGTAGTGATTTTACGCAATTTGCAATCGTTTCTTGTTCATTACGGGCTGGGACTAAAATTGATACTTTTGGCTGTCTTTTCGCTTTTGCGAATTTTCCAAGCCGTTTCATCAATATTGTATTAGTAATCGCAATTAGAACCTGCACTAAAATAAAAATCATGACCCGCAGCGAATCAATAAAAATGATGGGCAAGATTTGCATTTCAGTCCAGTTTAGGTTTTCCTAAATCGCCCCGGTGTTTGAAAAGAAGAATAGAAAAGTTTAGAACCCATACCATTATAAGTACTGGATAAGGCTTGAGTAACAAAATAAAAACCAGCAGGCAAATCATACCAAGCAGGACAATCCAGGCAGCTTGTTTTATTCGGGTCACGAATTTGAAGAAAAGGAATGCCGCACCCAGAACGGTCGGACCCATCCAGAGCGTTAACCCGGACCAGATACCAAAAGTAACCCCAATCGCTTTGCCCCCGCCGAAACCAAGAAAAGGCGAAAAGGCATGCCCTAATACCGGTGCAATCGCTATCGGGACTAATTTCAAATCTTCTATACCGATTTTTCGGACAATAAATAAAAGCGGTAGGAAGCCTTTAAAATAATCAAGCAGCATACTGAAAATCCCTATTATCCAGCCCCCGGCTTTGAAGGCATTGATTGCACCAGGATTACCATCGCCGTATTTGCGAATATCTAACCCTTTTAACCGACCCAACCAAACCGAAAACATCATCGAGCCTATCAGATAACAAGCTAAGGTAAGTAGAATGGTTACTAACAAGCAGCGCTCCGTTTCATTATTTAATTTTAGTCAAAGAAATCGTCATTTAATCCATTATTAAACCTGTAATTCGAATATTCTTCCTTGATACTGATATGTCTTTGATAGAAGGTCAAAATTATTTTTACCTGCACGTCGGTTTCCATCGAGAATTTTGCCGGCAGCCAATAACCATCCTGTCGGGCATAGTCAATTATGATTTGGAAATTTTTCAAGACGAAAGGTAATCGAACCGGGACAAACTGCAACCGCACAACATTGGAATCTTGTTCTGAGACATAGGCAAATCCTCTAACATAACCTTCCCGTCTGCGTTTTGGTCTAAATCCGATTTT
>JAOUPE010000212.1 GCA_029880025.1 Caldifarciminota bacterium | reverse complement strand
AGATTAAAGTTAAAGACCTGAAGATTGCCCAGGATTTTTACGGAAAAATTTTCAACTGGAAGTTTGAAGAAATGGAACCTAAATACTTATCCTTCAGTACTGGTGACGGTGTTGGTGGAGGATTAGAGCTAAATGAGAAGGACTGGTCAGATGGTCCTTTTACTTTGTATATCAAAGTCGACGATATTCCGGCTACTTTGAAACAGATATCTCCAGCCGGGGGTAAGATTGTAAAAGAGAAGACCGAAATCGGTGGTGATTTTGGTTTCTATGCTTTATTTCGAGACCCTTTTGGTAATCTTTTAGGACTCTGGTCAAAGACTTAAAAGACAATAATAAATTTAGGTGAAACAGCAAAAAAGGAGGAGCAATGAAGTTTAAAATAGCTTTGCTATTAACATTAATAATTGCGGCATTACCGGTTTTAGCGGCTGAACCAAAAATGGGTGAAGCAGCCGATAAATTCGTCAATTCGGTACCGGGTAATATGATGTTCCTATTACCGGTAAAAGACCTGGCAAACGCTTTAGCGGCAAATGACACAACCTGGGTGGTATTAGACATCAGACCACCAGCCCATTATATGAATGGTCATATTAAAGGTGCAATACATGTTCCGTTGACCATGCTGGTAAAAGAGATGAAAAAAATTCCGATGAATAGGAAGATTGCGGTAGTATGTGCGATGGATACCAATTCAGCTTTTGCGGTAGCTATACTTCGAATGTACGGTTACGATGCCTGGATTGTTGATGGTGGTGTACCGGGTTGGGTAAAGATGGGTATGCCTCTTGAGAAATAAAGGAATCTAAGAATGCGTAATAATTAGCCGCAAGCTGGTAAAAAGATTATTGCTGTTTCACCTAAAACCAGCTTGCGGTTAATCTTTTTTTGTATATTATTATCGAATTCTTATGAGACACAAAAAAATAAATAAAATTATTTTCGATTTCAAGGCGGTTTTTGAACCAGACGATTATTTGTATTTTTATCAGGATGGCTTAACCGAAGAGCGAACAAAAAGGGAGGTAAATTTCTTAGTAAGGGAACTTGGGCTAACTAAACCGATGAAAATTCTTGATTTGGCTTGTGGACACGGCAGGCATGCTGATCGTTTGACTGCATTAGGTCATAATGTTACCGGCGTCGATATTACTAAAGGATTTTTAGATATCGCAAAACAGGACGCTAAATCAAAAGGTTTGAAGGTTAGATATATCAATCAAGATATGCGAAAGATTAAATTCAAAAACGAGTTTGACCGGGTAATTCTTATGTTTACTGCTTTTGGCTATTTTGAGGATAAAGAAAATATTAAAGTTCTTAAGAATATAGCTCGAGCACTCAAACCAGGCGGTCTATTCGGTTTTGACATTCCGAATCGAAATTTTTTCTTAAAAGGATTTCTTCCTTACATCGTAACCGAAAAGGGAAAAGATTTACTGATTGACCGCCACACCTTTGATAAAGCGACCAATCGGCTTTATGATAAAAGAATTGTAATAAGAAACGGTATTAGAAAAGACAAGCCATTTTTTGTCCGGCTATACAACCGGAAAGAAATGTCCATATTATTGAAAAGAGCCGGCTTTAAATCGCTTAAATTTTTCAGTGATTGGGATTCAAGACCTTTAACCAACGAATCAAAAAGGATGATTGTAATCGCTAAGAAAGGAATGTAATTGTGAAAAACCGTTATTTTATTTGTATTTTATTCATCCTCCCAACTCTGCTCTACGCCACCGGTTTGCTTGTGGGCGAGGTTTGCGACCGTTCTAATGGTGAGCCCTTGGTTGGTGTCAACATCACATCCCCTGAATTGGACATTGGTGCTGCAACCGATAAAAACGGACGATTCGTTGTTACAGGCATTCCAGCCGGCACTCATACCTTCGAATTCTCGATGATTGGTTATAAGACCGAAGTCCGAAAAGTACTGACCGAAGATGGAAAAACAAAAACCGTAAAAATCTTTCTTAAGCCGGAACGGATAAGTATGCCTGAGATAATTGTCACGCCTGGTCATTATGGCATCAGCCGGGCAGTGGATAAGCCGGAACAGGTTTTAGCAGTGCAGGAAATTAAGACGACCCCAGGCACACAGGGTGATATGTTCATGGCACTTTCAACTATGCCAGCAGTTGCTGCTCAAGGACCGGCTGCTCCGATTTATGTTCAGGGTGGACGGTCTGAAGAAAACCTGGTGCTTTTAGACCAGGGCTGGGTCGCCAGTGCCTTTCATATGGAGCTCGGCGGCGGTGGGGTCTATTCGATTTTCAATCCAGCTATCTTACGCGAGGTGAATTTGTATACTGGCGGATTTGGGGCTGAATACGGCGACCGATTATCTGCCGTGCTTGATGTTGATACCCGGGATGGTGATTATAATCGGCTGCACAGCTCAACCGCACTTTCAAATACTTTTGCCGAAGAAGTGTTAGAAGGAGGGTTGCCTGGCACCAAAGGAAAAGGTTCTTTCTTAATTTCTGCCCGGCGATCCTTTTTTGACCTCATCATCTCTTTTACCGAATTTAGTGAAGATTTTAAGGTATTCCCCAATTACTATGATTTGGCTGGAAAATTAAGTTATCGAATTTCAGCTAACCAAAAATTATCGCTAACCGGTTTATGGGCAAGCGATAATGCAATCTTAAAACTGTCTAACTTTGAAGTTAATGTTGGCGAAGATGAAGACTGGTATTCGGATAAGGCTTTGCTTTCTTTAGGACTGAATTCACTGGTTGGCACGAATTTCGTCTCACAGTTTACTCTATCAGCAAGTCGGGGTCGATATAGCTTCTTGCTGGGTGACTACTGGTTCGACAAGCAAGAAAAAATTGTCTTAGCGACCCGCGAGGATATAATCTGGAATATCTCTTCCGCCCAAAAACTAAAAACTGGTTTTGTGCTTGACCGGCGGTTCAATTCGATTGATATGAAAATGCCGAAACTGACTAATCCTCAGGAGCATCTAAGACCAGATTTACCAGTATCCCAACTCGATACCTCGCTCGGCTCACCTTTTATCGGTGTATATCTGATTGATGACTGGCGCTTGCTAAATCCACTTACGATAGAATTGGGACTACGTTCTGACTATTCGTTTGAATTCAAAGAGCAGACGATAAGCCCGCGATTAGCCGCAGCCTGGCAGATAAGGGAAAATTTAATTCTACGCACCGGTTGGGGTATTTACCATCAAGTCCCACCCCTTATGGAACTATCAGAAGAGTACGGTAATCCTGATTTACTTTCTCGCCGCGCCCAGCATTATGTTGCCGGGATTGAATCTGAGCTTCCAGCGCGTCTTACTTTGCGAATGGAAGGTTTTTATAAAAAATTCGACCGCTTGCCGATTGACGATTCGGTATTAGGCTTTAACAATAATGGAAAAGGATACGCTTACGGTTCAGGGCTTCTGGTTCAGCGTCGGCTGGCAGAAAAACTGAACGGCTGGTTTTCCTATAGCTATACTATCGCCCGGCGGAGCGAATATGATTATACCGATACCATAAGTCCTGATTTTGACCTGCCGCACCGAATAAATCTGGTTGCTACTTATGACCTTAGCCCGACCTGGCAATTAGGCATAAAATGGATTTTTTCCACCGGACGACCTTACACTCCTATTGATTCGGTGAATTTTGACCCGATTTCCAAAAGCTATATCCCAATATTTGGCAAGCCAAACTCAGACCGCTTTCCTCCGTATCATCAACTCGACATTCGACTACTCAAAGAATGGCGTTTTAGCTCA
>JAOUPE010000211.1:0-2500 GCA_029880025.1 Caldifarciminota bacterium | reverse complement strand
CATTGCCCAAATTTCTAGACTGCTGCCTCCCGTAGGAGTAGGGACCGTGTCTCAGTTCCCTTGTGGTCGGTCACGCTCTCACGCCGACTACCCGTCACAGCTTTGGTAGGCCGTCACCCTGCCAACTGGCTGATAGGACAAGAGCCCATCCTAAAGCGACAGCTTGCACCGTCTTTGTTTATCCAAACATGCGTAAGAATAAACACATTGGGTATTATCTCACCTTTCGGTGAGTTGTCCCCATCTTCAGGGCAGGTTACCCTTGTATTACTCACCCGTTCGCCACTAAACTTACCAGATATTGCTACCTAATAAGTTCCGTTCGACTTGCATGTCTAAGACACGCCGCCAGCGTTAGTCCTGAGCCGGGATCAAACCCTCCAAGCAAATAAATAATAAAGTTTGATTCCGAGCACGCTTTTGGGTTACATCCAAGTTATCAAAGAGCAGAACAGATTATCTATATTATTATATAATTTACTTCAATTGTCAAGTAAATACTTTAGCTACAAAATTATTATAAGTTGCCGAACTTTAGAACCTTATATAAACATGTTTGGTAATTTGAATCTATTGAGGGGAGGGGATTGCGGGCAAAAAGGTAATTATATTATATTTAGCATTCTTTTTACTGCCTGCCGAGCTTTTTGGGCTATCGCTTCTGGTACCGTAATCTCATTTTCTTCGGTCGCCAGGACTCTTAAAACTTTATCCAGAGTTGTCTTTTTCATATTATGACAAATCGCGGTTCGTTTTAAAGGATAACATTTCTTTCCCGGATAATCTTTTTTAATCCGATTACACATATAGGCTTCAGTGCCTAAAACAACTTCGTCAAATTCTCTGGCTAATTTAACCATGCCGCTGGTTGAAGCAACATAATCGGCGGCTTCAATCACTTCGGGCAAGCATTCAGGATGAACAATTATTTTTGCAAGAGGATATTGTTCTCTTGCCTTTTTCACATCTTCGGCATTGAAATACAGCGCATGAACATAACAAAATCCTTGCCAGGGGATTATCTCGCGTTTGGTCTCTCTTGCCACATACCAGGCTAAATTTTTATCCGGCACAAATAAAATCTTCTGGTCTTTGGGTAATGAGTTCACGACTTTAACACTATTGGCTGAGGTACAGCAAACATAAGATTCTGCCTTCACTGCGGCTGTCGTGTTAACATAAGCAACAACTAATGGATCGCCCACTTCATCTTTTCGGGAGCGTAATGCTTCGGCACTTATCATGTCTGCCATCTCACAGCCGGCGGTTATTTCGGGCATTATTACTTTACGGTCCGGATTTAAAATCTTTGCGGTCTCCGCCATAAAATGAACCCCACAAAAAACAATCATGTCTGATTTCACTGCGGCGGCGCGTTGGGATAAATCTAAAGAATCACCAATCAAATCCGCTATTTCGTAAATCTCCGGACGCTGATAATTATGCACCAGGATTGTTGCGTTCTTGTTTTTTTTCAGCGCTAATATCTTTTCAATTAACTCTCGATCTCTTTCAAATTCCATTTGGCTCAATTCGTTCTTTCACCGCGCCGAAATCTTGGTTTAAAGCGGTTCGGTCTTTCTTTTCTTTTTTCTTTAATATCCTTCGGTTGCCAGCTGGTTTTTTCGTCGATGATATGAATAATCTCAAATCCAGCTTTTACCAGCTCGTCCGAAATAAATCTTCGGTGGCAGTGAGTGGGAAATCTTTCGGCACAGAGGATACAGGAGACCCGTTTTTCCGCGGTATTTCGAATAATGTTGACACCTCGCTTAAATTCTTCGGACTGCATATAATCCTGATATCCGCCATTCCGATAGCCACCCAAGTCATTGCCCAGATAAATATAATCGCTCTTTTGACTGGCGCAGAGCTTCTGTAAATTCTCCCTCGAGAAATGGGGAAATTGCGAAACCGGAAAACGCCGCACATCAAAGATTACCTGGATATTGTATTTGCTTAAAAGCTTGGTAAATTCAAAATCTTTTCGACTACTGGTGCCTAAAGTATAAACTCTCATAAAACGCTTAACGCTGAAGGCTTGATGCTACACGCCAAATGCTTCGAGCGTAAAGCTTAAAGCGTAGCGCATATTGCGTCTCCTAACACGTGGTATGGAATATAGCGCATTTTTTAACGGCAAGTGAATTATAAGTTTTAATTGCGTTGGGCGTGGGTTCGGCAATGATTTTAATTTTTTGTTTGGCTAAAAATTCTTTGGCTTGTTCTGAGATTGACATTATCCCACTCTGTCCGGTTCCGACCACGATAATCTCGGCACCGCTTCCAATCACTTTTTCTACTTCGTCTTTACTCAGGATATGGCTATCGCCTTTAAAGTCTTCAAATCGGTTCTTTATTTTACCATCGGTAGAAATAATTATGTCGTGGTTATAGTGGACATTATTTACTGAAATCCAGCCAAAACCAATTCCGTCTATTTTCACGAGCTAATTCTATCCAGTCCAATTATCCTGTCAGAGACAAGCAAAGAGATTTA
>JAOUPE010000210.1 GCA_029880025.1 Caldifarciminota bacterium | reverse complement strand
GACCGGGGATTGGAGAAGAACGCTTGACGCAGAACGCTTCATGCTTGACGCTTGAAATAAAACCTAATCCAACGAGGTCCATGATTCGTGTCCGTTGTCCGGTATCCGTGAAAGAAATAAAAATTTATGACATTACTGGTAAGATAATAAAGACGATTGATGTTATTAAAAAAGTTGAGTCTGGACAATATGAAATAAAATGGGACTTGCGAGATGATAATCGAAAGAGAATATCAACTGGAATCTATTTCATTGAGATAAAAACAGAAGATAAAGAAAGCGAAATAAGAAAGATTACGGTAGTAAAATGAATGGAGGGAAAATGAATAGAAATAATGCGATCTTTTTTCTAATTGTAGCAATTAGTATTATCTCAGCCGATACTGAGACACAAAAGTCTATGGTTAGCAATCCATCAATCAATGATGTCTACTGTATTCCAGAGATCAATAAATATGTTCTTGTCTCAGATAGCGGCTGGGTTTACTTTTACGACCGATACAATCAAAGTGAGGCGGAAAGCATAAGAATCACGACCGATTATATTTTAATCGGTGTCTGTTTTCCTGATACCTTAGTTGGATTTGTAGTCGGTTATAAAAGAGATGAACCGGATAAATTGCGCGGTGCGATTTGGAAGACAATCAATCGAGGACACACTTGGTTTTATCAAATACCACCTTCGTTTCCACCTGATATTCCTGCTCCATTTCTTGAAGTCGAAGCAGTTAACCGATATGTTGTCTGGATTACCTGTGGAAACGATTATTTTTTACGGACAATAGATGGAGGAGTCAACTGGCAAATAAGTCGAAAGAAATAATAAGTGAGAAAATGAAATTGTGATAAAAAAGCAAGTCAATAGAGAAATCAATTATCTTTTGGGGGTAATGTTACTTTTCATTTTAGCTTCCCCTCTCATTGCCCAAGAGACACATAATTTAGAGATAATTTGGCAGAAGACTTCACCAGACAGTGTTTTTTGTTTTGGCAGATGCATCGCTTCGGGTGATGTGAATGGAGATAGTTTCTCGGATATCATGATTGTAGGTGATTCGGTGTTAGATTTGACAAACCCGGATAGTGCGTATCGAGGCGTATGTTGGCTATTTTTTGGCGGCTCTAATTTTGATACGATTCCAGACATTCGACTAAACAATTTACAGAAATTGATTTTTTGGTCTCTCCATACAAATGATATAAATGGCGATGGCTTTGACGATGTTATTCTCGGTGCTTTGAATAATGCAGGCGGATATGGAGAAGTTTTAGTCTTTCTCGGCAGTAACCCAATGGATTCAATTTGTGACTATGTTTTACATAGTACTCAGGCTGGTTCTTGTTTCGGTTGTGCTATTGCTTCCGGTGACGTGAATGGCGATAGTTATAGCGATTTAATTGTGGGTGCTTATGGAGCCTGGCCAATGCCTGGTGGCTACGATATGGGTCGAGTTTATATCTATTATGGCGGACCAAATTTCGATACAATTCCTGATATTATTTTAAATGGTGGGCATGAGAATGACCGAGAAAGTTTTGGTGTTTCAGCATCGGGAACAGGTGATGTTAATGATGATGGATATAAAGATATAATAATCGGTGCATATAATTATGGTCCAAATATAGCGGGTAGAATTTATATCTATTATGGTGGCGATCCGATTGACTCAATATATGATGTTGCAATGATGGGAGAAGGAACATGGCACACGCTAGGTGTATTCGGAGTTGATTTCACTAATAATCTTCAGGCTTTTGACCACGCAATAACCAGTACACCTCTTTGGGGACCTACTAATCCTCAGGGTTACAATCCAGGGAAGGTATATGCCCTTTTCGGTGGCAATCCGATGGATAGCATCCCAGATGTTTGGATGATTGGCAGAACCGATGCGAGCACATTAGGCATGAGCATTAGCTCAGCCGGTGACTTGACGAATAATTTTTATGATGAGATAATAGCGGGTGCGCCGGTAGAATATAATAGTAAAGGAACATCGTATCTCTGGTTGGGCGGAATTCTTTTAGATACGGTTCCTGACGCCTGGCTTAGAGGTGTGGTAGGCGGGGACGGTATCGGTTGGATGGTTGCATCTGCCAGTGATGTTAACGGTGATGGTAGAGATGAAGTTATGGTCTCTAATTCCGCCGGAAGAATTCCAAGAGTCTGGGTTTGTAAGTATACAGGACCGGGAATAGAAGAACGCGAGACGCAGAAGGCGGAACGCTTGACGCTGGAAATTAAGCCAAATCCGGCAAAATCCGTGATTCTTGTTCATTGTCCGTTACCTGTGAAGAATATGAAAATTTATGATATTACTGGAAAGATAGTAAAAGTGTTTGAAGTAGCTAAAATGCTTGAATCAGGACGATATGAAATAAAATGGGATTTGAGAGACAATAATCAGAATAAAATTTCGTCAGGAATTTATTTTATAAAAGCAGCCATCGATAACGGTCAAGACATAATAAGTGAAATAAACAAAATTATAGTAACAAGATGAATCTTAAAGAAGAATTTGGAACCGGATTTGAGCAGAATGTTCATTTCTGGATTATGCATCCCTATCCGCCTAAGGCGGACAGGTCAATCGTCAGAGGTTATTGGGTTTTTGTCTTTATGGAATCAAGGACAAAAGACTACGCCTCTGAGTGTAATGAGTTAACGGTTCCAGAAGATTCGAGCTTAATAGGACTTGGGCTAGATTCTTCAGAAGTCAAACAAAAGTCCCAAATAATACAAGGAGGCTAAAATGCTGAAGAAGTTCTTAACAACAGCAGCCTTTTTGATTGGAGCAATAACTGCCCTTCAAGGACAGGAACCCAAAGCAGAGTTGGTTGGAGAGCCTGTAAGTTGGGTTGATTCCACATATGAATATCATCCCACACCGCTTAGCTTCAGAGATTTTTACGAAATCCATGCGCCACGCTCTGGTGACCCGAATCTAAATGCAATCACCAAAGACCCATTAGCTAATACTGGTATACACTTTGCGGTTGGTGACCAAGGCAAGGTATTTAAAATAGATGGCTTTTATGGAGTTGTACAAGACAGTGCAGTATTGCTTAATGGTGCATACAATTTAACCGGTGTGTCATTTGCTACCCCTGAGACCGGTTGGATTGTAGGTTATAAGCGCGATAATTGGCAAGGTTTGATTCTTAAGACGGTGGATACAGGACGAACTTGGATTCCTCAGTCTTATCCACAATTTCCCGGTAATATCGCTGTTCCTTTTCTTGATGTTTGGGCGGTTAACGAGAATTATGTCTGGATTTCATGTGCACACGGATATGTGCTTTGGACACGAAATGGCGGACTAAACTGGTATCGTACACCAGCAAAGCCCGGCGGTGATACACATTATGGCTGGCTCTGGGGCGTCTGGGCATATGATACAGCCACGGCTTGGGTTTGTTCTGACCAATCCGGATTTGTCGTAGATAAGAATTATTTGAAATGAAAATACTTGGTTTGAAATTAACCAATTATTGGCTCAAGATTTTAATTGACAGAAGGTTAAAATTTAATTCGATTTTTATCAAAGGGGAATAATAATGAATTTCGGGCGAAGAGTTGAGGATTTGAAGGGGATATTCTTTTTTATTTTTGTTTCACTCCTCTTTGCCCAAGAGACGCATAATTTAGAGATAATTTGGACGATTCCTGGTAATCCTAATCTTAACCTATTTGGATACAATTCAGTAAGTGGCGATGTCGATGGTGATGGTCATTTAGATATTCTCGTTGCTGGCGATACTTACACGGGAACTGGAA
>JAOUPE010000209.1 GCA_029880025.1 Caldifarciminota bacterium | reverse complement strand
TAAAGCCAATCAGACATTTAGTCACGACCTGCCCAACGATTAAGGGCCAGACCGGTGCCACGCCGTAAAAGGCTAAAAAGACAAAGATGAAACTATCTAAGGCTAAGCTTGGCACATCACTTAAGACATTACGCAACCAGAGATGTTTATCCTGGGTTAATTCGCGCAGCCAGGCAAAAAGCACCGCATCGATATTCTGACTGATAAAGAAGGCAACCCAGCTGGCACCGATGATTCTTGGCACAAGCGTCATTATTGCGTGCCAGGATTTGTGTTCGTGCCAGAAAGGAGCCGGAATAGCCATTGTCGCCATCAAAATGAATAGAACCATAAAGACCTGACTGACGAAAGCGATGATTATCATTCTTCGAGTAATGCGGTGCCCAAATGCTTCATTGACAATGTCGATGAGCTGAAAAGTGAAAGGAAAAATGAGCACACCGGCTGGTGCATAAACCGTAAAGATACCGAAGTTGAAAGTCAAAATCTTAGCCGCCAGGATTTGAGCCATTGCCAGATATATAACATACAGGGCAATCGCTAAATCGGATGAGCCGTACTTTCTAATATACCAGGCACTGGCAACACTGGCAAAAGCTACGGTTACTAACCAGATTAGAAAAACCCAAAGCATATTCTCCTCTTGATTAATCCAAAGTGATTATCACATAGTCGGGCTAATTGATAACAGGCTAAGCTCTTCAGAGCATTTTAGGCAGTCTGACTTTGGTTTTGTTTTTTCATTTTAGCCTGCTTTTTTTCTCGTTTCCTCCTTTTTAATCGAAATAGAAACCGACGCCGTTTGTGTTTACTTTTACTGCGAGCCATTTGCCTCCTTAAATTATCTTCACTCGATTACTTTATAGCAAATATCCTGCTCATGAACACGAGCCGAGACCTTGAGACCGATTGACTGTCCGACCTCGGCTTTCTCGATATTCTGGCGCTCAATCTGCATTGACTCAATTTTCTGGGTTAAATCAGTGGTATGACCTTTGATGTGAATCGTATCACCAACCGCTAATGGTTCATCCGTGATATCGATAATCGCTACACTGATTTTACCAAAAAAGTGGGTGACTATACCGACCTTTTTTTCAGTCATCTTTGCCTCCTTTTTGTTTCAACACCGAAGTGCTTGAAGCACATCTCGTCCGCCATTTGGCGGACTCAGGCAGTCGGTGTTTAATTCCATTACGGATAAACCTTTTCTAATAGTCTGGGAAATGGTATGGTTTCCCGGAGATGTGGAACATGACAAATCCAGGCAACCGTGCGCTCGATTCCCAGACCAAATCCAGAATGGATAAAACTACCATACCGCCTTAGGTCTAAATACCATTCTAAGGCTTGTTTTGGCAGTTTATACTCCTCAATCCTTTTTTCGAGGGCGGCTAAATCATCCTCTCTTTGACCACCGCCGATGATTTCACCATGACCCTCGGGTGCTAACATATCGACCCCTAATGCTAACTTTTCATTTTTTGGGTCGCGTTTCATATAAAATGCTTTGCACTGGGTTGGAAAGTGATGAATGAGTACTGGTCTATCAAATGATTGGGATAGGACGGTTTCTTCATCACCACCGAAATCATCACCCCATTCGATTTGCTTGCCCTTTTCCTTTAATATCGTTAAGGCTTCATCATAGCTGATTCCGGGAAATGGTTTTTTGACGTTTTCTAATTTCGTTATATCCCGGTCCAGGATTTTTAATTCTTCGATTCGTTCATTGAGAACTCGGTCAATAAGATAACAAATTAAATCTTCGGCTAATGCCATAGCCCCGGCTAAATCTAAGAAAGCGACCTCTGGTTCTAACATCCAGAATTCGGTTAGGTGGCGCCGGGTCTTTGATTTCTCGGCTCGAAAAGTTGGTCCAAAACAATAGACTTTACCAAAAGCCGCTGCCGCCGGTTCATTATAGAGTTGACCGGATTGGGTTAAATAAGTCTTTTGTCCAAAATAATCAACCTCGAATAAGGTAGTAGTGCCTTCACAAGCGGCTGGCGTGAAAATTGGGGCATCGACCAAGACAAAACCGCGGTCATCAAAGAAGTCCCGACAGGCTTTGATAACTTCAGAGCGAATCCTTAATATCGCATGCTGCCGACGCGAACGAAGCCAGAGATGGCGATGCTCCATCAAGAATTCGATGCCGTGCTCTTTAGGGGTAATCGGATAATCGTTTGCGGCTTGAATCAGTTTTAAGTCTTTGGCGATTAACTCATAACCACCCGGTGCCCTTTTATCTTGCCGGACCGTTCCGGTCACTTCTAACGAAGATTCCTGGCTAAGCCGGTCGGCTAAGGCAAAAGCTTCGGACGAAACATCCTTTTCAGAAAAAACGGTTTGCAGAAAGCCGGTGCCGTCACGGACTATGAGAAATCGAATTTTGCCGGATGAACGTTTATTATGTGCCCAGCCGTGAATCGTGACATCTTTTCCGACATAGTTAGCGAGTTCTTCAATAAACATAGACCGATTTTATTTCGAAATGATAATATGTCAAGTAAAACTCAGAAGTTATTGATTACTGTGATGGAATTAATATTACAGCGATAATATAATCGTTGAAATCGTTTTTTAATCGTTGGAATCATATTTCTACGGTGTTAACCGATAACGGTCTCTTGGAAAGAAACTGGCTTCACGGATATTTTTTAGTCCCAGAATCTGCTGGGTTAACCGTTCGGTGCCGATTGCCAGACCACCATGCGGCGGCATGCCGAACCGAAAGATTTCTAAATAAAAGTCAAATGGTTCGGGATTCATGCCAAATTTCTTAATATTATCAACCAGCATGTTATAATCATGAATCCTTTGACTGCCCGTAGTCACTTCCAAACCTTTGTAGAGTAAGTCAAAGCTCTTGGTCAAACCGGGATTTTCTAAATCGGGCATCGTATAAAACGGACGGGCGGTTGCCGGATAATTCGTGATATAGACAAAATCCGAGCCAAATTTTTTGGCGGTATATTCGCAAATCAATTTCTCGCCTTCTGGGTCTAAATCATCGGGTCGTGACGGTTTTTGACCGAATTCGTCCTGGACAATTTTCATCGCCTCGAGTAATGGAATCTGCGGTATTTCTTTAATCTCAGGAAGATTTATTTTGTACAGGTTCAGAACCTCGGCGCAGTTCTTTTTGATATTCTCAAATAGGTATCTTAAGAATTCGACTTCGAGACTCATCACATCTTGATGAGATTCGATGAATCCCAGCTCGTAGTCCAAACTTAGATATTCGTTAATATGCCGGGATGTGGCATGGTCTTCGGCTCGGTAGACAAAACCGATTTCAAAGACCCGTTCGTAACCAGCACCGACCAGCATCTGTTTATAGAATTGCGGGCTTTGGGCTAAAAAAGCCTTTTGCTCGAAGTATTGAATCGGAAACAAGGCGGTGCCGCCTTCGGTGCCTTGAGCTATAATTTTGGAAGTATGAACTTCTAAAAAATCATTCCGGCGCATGAAATCAGCAAAAGAACGGCAAATTTCAGCCTGAACTTTAAAGACATTGCCGATTTCAGGATTTCGTAAGCTGAAGGGGCGATGGTCAAGAATCATATCAATCTTCAAATTCAACATCTCCTGGGTTCGGTTCACTTCAAACGGTAGCGGAGCTGCTACCGGAACTATAACATTTAACTTAGAAACTTCTACTTCGACACCGGCTGGTGCCTGCTTTTCTTCTTTAACTTTGCCCCAAATTTCGATGACGCTTTCGCGCGGCAAATCATTAATCTTGACTCGTTTCAGGTCAGTGATGAGGGTCTGGACA
>JAOUPE010000017.1 GCA_029880025.1 Caldifarciminota bacterium | reverse complement strand
CGGCTGGTTGGATATTTGATTGGCAGCCTGCTTCCAAACTGGCGAGGCAGACGAAGTGTCTATGTTCCGGTATGGGCAAATTCAGTCCGAGGCGATAATCGCAGAAGAATTCTTGAGCAGATGTATGCACTTCTTTCTTTGCGCTGGGTTGCTAACGGTTGTTTCACTCATCTGATTACAGTATTGGCACAGGATAAAGAAATAATTGATGCATTGTTTTGGCTCGGTTTTGGTATGGCAGTGATTGATGCGATGCAGGAGATTAAAGAGATTCAAGGTCCGGTCGCTGATATCGAAATTCGAAAGGCGGCGAGCGATGATTTAGCTACAATCGTATCATTATGTCATGAGCATCAACGCTATATGGCTGGACCACCAATTTTTATGGCGATGACTGAGAAAAGGAGTAAAGAATATTATGAGAAATGGCTGTCAAATCCTTCAAACACAATGTGGTTTGGTTTGTATCAGGGAGCGGTAGTTGCATATATGATAATCATGCCAAAGACAGAAGAATATTTAATTACCGATGAAAAGACGGCATGGATTCAGGGTGCCTTTACCCAAGAACACCTGCGCGGTAAAGGAATCGGCACCGCTTTGTTGAAACAATGTTTGGTTTGGGCAAAATCTCAGGGCTATGTTAGATGTGCCGTAGATTTTGAAGGGGAGAATCTTTTGGCGAGCCGTTTTTGGTTAAAGTATTTCCAGCCAATATGCTTTTCTTTAATTCGACAAGTTGATGAACGGATTGCTTGGGCACACGCAGAACGCGCTGATGAACATTTCTGGTGATTATTGAAAGATTAGTTCCAGACCTTCTTATTGACGCATTGAGTTTTTTTACTAAGGTTAAGTTATGAATTTATTTAAAAACTGGCTAATCCCGAAGTTCGGATATAATCGAGTTAACGGAAGCTGGTTAAATAGAAGATATCAATGAATACTTTAATTAGACTTGCTACTGAAAACGATTGTTCACAATTATGTCTTCTAAGTGAGCAGTATAACAAAGTAATCCTGCGAAATCGCCCACAAGTCGACAAAAGTAATCTTCTTGGAAACGGTCCTAATTTTTTTCTGCAAATCTTAAAAAATAAAGGGGAAGTGATTTTCGTTGCAGAAAGGGTAAACAAAATTATAGGATTTATCTATGCTGCGATTGAAACTCATTCAGATGATTTGGCAAGTGCTCCTTACATTGAAATAGCATTACTGATTGTAGATGAAAGTTACAGACATTCAGGTATTGGTGGGTCATTAATAAAGCGTATCCATGATTGGGCTATCAAGAAGGGAATTAAGGTTATTCACCTTGCCGTCCACGAATTTAACAATTATGCAATTGCATTTTATCAGAAGATGGGATATAAAACGGTAATGAGGAAGATGGAAAGAATTCTGGAATGAGACAAGACCTTATGAGGTATAACCAACTTCCGCTAATAGCGAATAAAAGGGAAATCGAATCCGCTTTAACGACTTAAATTGCCTTCGGTAACTTCTTTTATCCTCGGAAACGATAAACAAAATACTCTTGTAGATAATTACGGAGAAGAAATTTGATAAATCTTAGAAAATATGGAAAACCGCCATTTAAAGTAGCAGTTATTCATGGTGGACCAGGTGCACCAGGTAGTGTTGCTCCAATTGCAAGAGAATTATCACGTGATTTCGGCGTACTTGAGCCGCTCCAAACCGCAACTTCGCTTAAAGGGCAAATCTTAGAACTGAAGAGAGTTTTAAATAAGAATGGTGAGATTCCTATTACATTAATTGGTCATTCCTGGGGTGCGTGGTTAAGCTATATTCTTACTGCCCGCTACCCTTCAATTGTAAAAAAACTGATACTAATCGGTAGTGGACCATTTGAACAAAAATATGTGAAAAAACTCATAGAGAACCGATTAAACCGTCTCAACCAGAAAGAACGAAAAGAATATAATTCTATTATCAAGCTTTTAAATAATCCCAAAGTAAAAGATAAGAATAGAGCATTGGAAAGACTTGGGGCATTAACTACAAAAACTGATACATATAACCCAATTCCTGATGAATCTAAAAAATCGGTCCTGATTGATATTCAGGGTGATATTTTTCATAGGGTATGGAAAGAGGCTGATGAGTTACGCCGAACTGGAAAACTCTTGAGACTTGGTAAAGATATTAAATGTTCAGTGATTGCGGTTCATGGTGATTATGACCCGCATCCGGCAGAGGGTGTTAAGAAACCACTTTCTACTATTTTAAAAGACTTTCGATTCATTTTATTAAAAAACTGTGGGCATTATCCCTGGTTCGAACAAAAGGCAAAAAACAAGTTTTATAAATTGCTTAGAAAAGAATTGAGCTAATTAAAAGAAAACCACAGATGAACACAAAAATTTTAACCGCAGAGAAAGCAGAGATAAGAAACTAACTGAAGATAGACTGAGATAAAAGAAAAAATGTCGGAGAGCTTCTAAGCCTCAATTCTTTTAGGTCGGGACTGGGGCAAATCGCCCCGGTTTATCCGGGAAGTCCCTCCTATTACTGAGAAAATAAGGGTAATTTTGTGACAACCTTAGATGAGGAGGTAGCTTCCTAGAAGACTACTTGATTGACATCATAGGCTGCTTTCTAAAGAAAATTGTTATAACGATTTTTCTTAAAAAAATGCTTGACATAATCTAAATAATATTTAAAATCTCTCAAAGAAGTTAATATGGACCTTCCTAATATTATCATTTCTCTCTCTCTAGGGTTAATTTCATACTTTTCAAAAGAAAACCGCACTGGTTCCACAATACTTTCTCATTATATATTGTTCACGAACGGAACCGGTTTTGTTTTGAAAGGTTTCAAAGGTTGGAATGAAAGCTTTCAGAATTATTATTTTCCAGCCTACTGACCGGTGTACTTGACCGGTGTCATAATAACCTTAAAATAGAAAGGTGGTAAAAATGAATAAGTATTTATCACCACTTATGATGCTGCTACTTTCTGTCACATTTTTAGAAGCAGGATAGAAACAACTCGACGATGTTCCTGAAGACGTAGATGCTGGAGGAGGTATAACCTATGGAGGTGGCTATGTTTGGTGTTCTGTTGGGGGTGAAAGTGATGGGTTCTATGCCTATGATATTAATGGAGATTCCTGGATTACGCTTGAACCCGTCCCGGAATTCTGCGAGTATTTCGGAGCAATTACTTACGAAACGGGATATGAAAGGAGAATTTTCGTTATTACGACCGAAGACGAGCTACATCATTATACTAAGTTTTACACTACAGGCTATGAGGGTAGATGGGATGAGTATCTAATTGAACTTCCTGAAGAATGTGGCCCCGGAGTTTCACTTGCATTTCAATATGTCCCAAGCCCCGTTGGTCCATACACTGGTTATTTGTATCTTTTACGAGGTTTCGAAACTGGTGATTTTTATCGTCGAGCAATCGAAGTTCCGGAGGAAAATCCACGTGGTTCACCTTCTCGTCAATATGATTGGGAAACATTAGCGTCAATACCAGTACAAGCTGGTGCAGGCAGTTCTATATGTTATAATAATAGGGATGGGGAATGGATTTATGCATTCGTTGGCGGTGGAAATAGTAACTTCTATCGTTATTCAATAAGTTCAGATAATTGGGAGGATTTGATGGATACCCCAATGAGTCAGAATGATGGTTCTTCTATTGTAACTTGCACCCGCTGGCAAAGCCGATATTTATACGGGATGTTTGGAGAGAACAATAAACGTGAATACTGGTATTACGATACGGATAACGATTCCTGGGTACAAGATGATACACTCCCACGTGAGGAGCTCGGTTCCGGTGGATCTCTTACCTACCAACGTGTAGGACATAACCTGTATTTAGTTGTTGGTGGCGGAAAACCTTACTTCTATATTAAAACAAATCCCTATGAGGAACCGGAAGGTACACAATCAATAGTAACAATGTCTATGCTCCCAAGAGGAAAAGTATTATACTCTTCAGATAGAATACTGGTTAAGTATTCAATCAATACTCCTTCACAAGTGAAAATCCAGATCTATGACCGTTCCGGTAAACTGATGAAAAACCTCTTTAATGGAAATTTAGAAAGTGGCGAGCATTTGGTATCTTGGGATAGGACCGACAAATCAGGAAATACTGTTTCTTCTGGTATCTACTTCGTTACGATTGATAAAGGAAATAAAATAGAACAGTTTAAAGTGATAATTGGCAAATAAGAAACAAAGGGCGGGTTTTAACCCGCCCTCTAATTAACTCGTATGAAGAAATATAGTTTATTACTTGTACTGCTTCTACCTCTTACCTTTTACGCTCAGGTTATTGATACGGTCATTAGGTTCAATGACAATCCTTGGGATTTGCTCTATGTTTCTGAAGGAAATGAACTCTATCTTAATTTTGGTAGTAGTAATTTTCTTTTGGTCTTAGATTGTTCTACTAACCAAGTAAAAAAGACCCTCTTTACTCCTTATTCCGCATCCTATGGAATAAGGAATTGGAATAGAGATAAAATATATTATGTTTTTGGTGGTTCGGCTATCGGCGTAATAGATAACCGGACCGACTCAATAATCAAGTGGATTAATTACGGTGCGCGTCGGGCGCCTTGTTATAATTCAAGAGACGATAAGATTTATGCAACCAATGGTGCGTCAGTAGCAGTGATTGATTGTGAAACCGATTCAATAATTAAAATAATTACCCAGCCCTATTTTTTAAGTGGTTTTATTGTCTGGGACTCTATCGGTAACAAGGTCTATTGCGGCAGTGGTTTCTCTCGGGACGAGGTCACAGTAATAAACTGTGCAAATGATTCAGTTGTCGCAGTAATTAACACAAGGTTATCGAAGCCCATTGCCGCAGTGTTCAATCTCCAGCGCCGTAAGGTATATGTAGCTGGTAATTGGGGTTTCTATGGAGCTGTGATTGATGCAGTTGGAGATACTCTAATTAAGGATTTTTATATCGGTTTTAATTTTTGGGTGTCGCTGATTTGGAATAGCCTTGAAGATAAAGTTTATTGGCCAAGCGGTGAAGATGGCGATTCGCTACACATCATTGACTGCTTAAATGACTCAATAATAAAAAGTGTGGTGCCAGGGGGGCAACTTGAATGTATAAACCTTGCCAATTGGAGCAATCGGTTATACGTTGTAGCCAGAGATTATGATAGCACAGGTCGCTTTAATATACTTTATGTCCTTGACTGCCGCATTGATTCAGTAATTTCTCAAATGCGTTTTGGTAGACTCGCTACAGCCATGACCTGCAATCCCATAGACCATCTGATTTATATTACAGATATAGGTGATTCGGCACTCTATGTGATAAGAGATGAAATTCCTGGGATTGATAAAGCCTCAAGGCTTGATGCATCACGCCTAACACCAGAAATCTATCCGAATCCAGCGAAGACCGTGATTCGTATCCGTATTCCGCGGGCAAGCTTTACGCCTAACGCTTCACGCCCAACGCTTAAGATTTTCGATGTGTCAGGAAAGTTAATAAAGGAAGTGCTCAATAGCACAAGTGCACAAGAGCACAAGGAAGAAATAAGAATTTCTCTGAAAGGAATACATCCAGGTATCTACTTCTTACAAATTGGAACAGAAATTAAAAAATTTCTTATTATAAAATGATGAAATTGAGAGTTTACTTTCTTATCCCAGTTCTTACACTGTGTGTATTAAATGCCTCGGGGCTGGCTCGCGCTTCAGCAAATAGTTGCGAATCAAATGAATTTCTGATTGATACCAGTATCGTTTATGTCGCCGCAATGCATGACCAAAAGTCACCTTCGATAGCATTTGATGGAACCAACTACTTTGTCGTATGGCAGGATGGTCGCAATGGTTTGAATTATGACATATATGGAGCCCGTATGGCTCAAAGCGGTACTGTGCTTGACTCAGCCGGTATTGCAATATCGACTTCGGCTTATAATCAACAAACACCAGCGATTTCTTTTGATGGAATAAATTACTTAGTCGTCTGGTCTGATGACCGTCATGGTTCTTTTGATATCTGGGGTGCGCGTATCAATCAGTCCGGAATCGTCATTGACCCAAATGGCATCACAATATCGGTGACAACCCACGACCAAATAACTCCTTCGATTTCTTTTGATGGGACAAACTATTTGGTGGTCTGGCAGGATAATCGCAATGGTCTAAATTATGACATTTACGGTGCACGGGTCAGTCGAGACGGTGAAGTTCTTGACCCGGTCGGTATCGCAATCTCAACCGCAACCGATGACCAGGAATATCCTGCAATTGCGTTTGATGGGAGTATCTACCTTGTTGTCTGGCAAGACGAACGTAACGGTTACCCAAATATTGATGTCTATGGAACCAGGGTCAATCAAGCTGGGGCGGTATTAGACCCTAATGGAATGGCTATCACGGTGGCTCCGCTTTATCAGGAATTTCCGGCAATCGCTTTTGATGGTTCAAATTACTTGGTAGTCTGGCAGGATGGACGCGGTAACAGTTACGACATTTATGGTGCACGAGTGAGTCAAACCGGTATTGTCCTTGACACAACGGGTATTGGTATCTCTACTTCGATATGTGGCCAATATACTCCTTCGGTTGCCTTTGATGAGACAAATTATTTTGTAGTCTGGCATGATAATCGTGGTTTCAATTACGACATCTATGGTACCAGGGTCAATCAAACCGGTATCATCTTAGACCCAAACGGTATCCCAATATTTGACGGCACTGGAGAACAGAAATATTCATCAGTCACTTTTGGCCGGACAAACTATTTAGTTGCTGGGCAAAGCGAAATTTCATCTTATCTTAACAATATGGATATTTACTGCTCAAGGGTAAATCAATCCGGGACAGTTCTTGATTCAAACCCGATTATCATATCTACGGAAGCTTCTAATCAACTATCTTCATCTACCGCTTTTGATGGTACTAATTACCTGGCAGTATGGCAGGATGGTCGTGGTAATGGTTATGACATTTACGGGGCACGAATTGACCAGAATGGTACAATTCTTGACCAGACTCCGATTGAAATATCAAACCCGGCATTTCAACAACTGAATCCTTGTGCCGCTTTTGGCGAAACGAGTTATTTCGTGATTTGGCAGGATGGACGCAATGGCAGTTATGACATTTATGGGACTCGAGTGACTCAAACCGGAATCATATTAGACCCAAATGGTATTCCCATTTCTACTACTACCGGTGACCAATGTTCTCCTTCTATAGCATTTGATGGGACTAATTATTTGGTCGTATGGCAAGATTATCGAAGTGGTTATAGCGGAGATATTTATGGCACGAGGATATCTCAGGATGGTTTGGTTCTTGAACCAGATGGAATTAGAATTGCCTGGGGTATAGATGAGCAAATGTTACCAGCGGTCGCCTTTGATGGAATAAATTATTTAGTAGTCTGGCAGGTTTATGGTGATACCAATACGGTCTTAAATATTTGGGGTGCCAGGATAAGTCTTTCTGGTTCGGTTCTTGACCCGGTTGGATTTATAATATCGAATGTGCCGGGTAATCAAAAATACCCCTCGCTTAGTTTTGATAGCACAAATTATCTGGTTGTATGGGAAGATTATCGGAATGGGTCTAATGCTGATATTTACGGTGCAAGGGTTACACCATCCCGTGTTGTCCTTGACCCAGCTGGCATTGCCATAACAACGACAATAAATGAACAGAAGTTGCCGTCAATTGCTTTTGATGGTTCAAACTATCTTGTTGTGTGGACAGGCGAAGACAGTGGTTATTATAGCATTTATGGGGCTAAGGTAAGTCCTTCTGGTACATTAGTTGATTCTTTTCTGGTCTCAACTCAAGATGGAAATCAGAATTCACCAGCACTGGCTCGTGGTTCAGGAAATCAGGTCTTAATCACTTATTCGGGATGGATTGGTGAATATCAAGGCAAAGTTTATAATACATACCATATCTGGGGTAAATTCTATCCGTTTGTTGGGATTGAAGAGGAACGCTCTATGCTAAACGCTGAACACTTATTGTCAGAAATCTATCCGAATCCGGCGAAGACCGTGATTCGTATCCGTTATCCGCGGTCCGATAAAGGTAGCCGCAGGCTTCAGCCTGCGATTAAAATCTTTGATGTTTCTGGAAAGTTGATAAGAGAGATTGCTTCTCCGCCTAAGGCGGATCGCAATGACAAAAGAATAGAAATATCTCTAAAAGGAATAAATCCAGGTATCTATTTCTTACAAATTGGAACAGTCGAATCGACCCTTCGTCGAGGAGACCCGACTCGGGAAGTTAAAAAATTTCTGGTAGTCAAATAGGAAGGCGACTCAGGGGTAACCCCAACGTCACCAACATCTTGTCTTATGGGTCGGAGAGGCTTCCAAGCCTCTATTCTTTTAGGTCAGGACTGGGGCAAATCGCCCCGGTTTCTCAGGAAGTCACCTCCTTCAAGCACCTCAGTGATGTTCGGGTATTTCGGTGCTCTTCAGTGTTTAATTTCATTAGTGACCGACCCCCAGGCTGCCCCCCGAAAAGACAGTGGCAAGTGGATAGTGCATTAAAAGGCAGTGACTAGGGGATAGTGTATAGTGGCTAGTGAAGAATGAAAAGAGAGGCGGAAGTTACCGGAAAAGTAGGGTAAAGGGGATAGTGGCGAATGAATAACATTATTAGCTATTGACACAATAGTTTTTTGGCTATTTTCAATTTATGAGCTTTGATACTCTGACGAAATTTAAATAGGAAGGAGGTGATAAATATGGGTGTGCGAGAAGCCAAGTACCGTCTTGAAAAATGGCGGATAAAAAAATATGAAAGCAAAGGGAAAAAATTGAGCCCGGAGACTGAAGCAAAAATGAGTAAAGTTTTCACCCAACAAGTTGCTCTGGAAACCACGATAAAAATGATTCTGGACAAAATCGGTGTTTCAACCACGATGTACGTTCCTTATCTTTCGGTTGGCATGGAAATTAACGGATTAACCCGACGCTATTCGGGTGATGAGTTAAACAAGCGAATCGAAAGCGTTATGGCAAAATGGCTGGGACGAAAATTAGATAAAACGATACTGGAAAAAATAAAAAAATGCGTGCTTGACCGAAAATTTTAGCCACAAAACCGCGCTTTTGATTTTAAGATGTTGATATGTGACTGCCCCCGAGTCTGCCCCCCAGGCTGCTTAGGGGTCTGCCCCCCAGTCTGCTCCCCAGTCTGTCTCCGAGTCTGCTCCGGAGGCTACTCCCGAGTCTACCCAGGAGGCTGCCCCCTAGGTGATACCCTCAACTAGCGACGAAAATACGATAAGCGATTGACGAAGGACGATTTAGAAGGAAATTTGGCTTGACTAAAAGTTTAGTTATAACTAAACTTATATGGGGTAATTTTATGTTTATTTTCACTAAAGAAATGGCAGATATTTTACTTCGGATAAGAGTGAAAGCCAATTTGACGCAAAGAGAAGTGGCATCGAGAGATAAGCGATTGACGAAAGAAGACTTAGAAGAAAATTTGGGGCGATTTTGAGTTGAAATATATTTCAACCTTAGTGAGAAAATATAATTAATGCAAAAAAGCAAGAGCTAAGAGACTGATTCGAAATCAAAAAACCCCAATTTTCCAAACAATACCGAATTTGGGTATTGGAATTTAGGTATTGTTTAAGATTATAATTCAATGAGATTAATAACGTAAACGAAATATTGGAAGTATTTAAATAGAAAATAATTAGTTGCGAAAAATATATCAATTCTTTTGAATTAAAGTTTTCCTTGACAAGAAAATAAAATTGACTATATATTAATAGATGGGCTTAATTATCGAATGGTTAATACTTAGGGGCTATATGGTTAATGTGGCGGTGATTATTAACCTGACTGTTTATAAATACATAAACAGAAATCAAGAGTTGGTGGATTCATGAAAATCTTTTGGTCGATTTTAGTTTTCCCCATTATTTTAATAATTCCTTTTAATGGCTGTGGTAAACTTAAACCACCGTATCTTTCCAGTCAGAATGTGCCGGTCGCCTTTAATCAAAATATTCCGGCTTATAATATGAACTCAGAAGCTTCGGAGGTTGGTATTTCCCTTGCCCGAAACATAGGTCTCGCTTCGGATTCAGGTTTAGACTTCTATAATCTACCAATTTGGTATCGAAAGAATTTTTTAGATTATATAGATGTTGGATTTCGCAGTATCATAATTCCCCAACTTCTTTATATGTGTTATGGTCCGGAATTAATAATTGGCAAAAGACCGATTAAATTTACCGTCGGATTTTATCCATTCTCAATAGACTTATTGGATACCTTAGCATATAAGTGGATAAGAACAGGAGGGTATACCAGTGTACGATTCAAAGCTTTATGGTTAAACATTGGAATTTACAATTGGTGGCAAACGAATTTACTTTTCGGGGCTGGACCAGAACATTTCAATGTCTACGGTGGTATCAGGACCAGTCCTTTAGCAATTGGTCCTTTATTTGGTCTAAATTTTAGGTTAGAGGACGAATGGGCATTACGCTCAGAAGGTGCGTTTCTCTTTAAACCGCCTTGGCACGACCAGGAAGTATTAGTTAAGGGTTCAAGCTTTTCATTAGGTATTTCTTTTGTCAAAACTTTTGGTGAATTTGAATACTAAAATTTTCGATTGGTAAGAAAAACAATTTGTGTTTGTTAAAATGAGTTTAACTAAACAATGGTTAATATCCGCCAATCATAGAATTAATTGGGGATTGCTAATTGAACTGAGTGTTAAGATATCTAAGCTAATATTAACTAACTCACCAAAACGAACCGAGGAGGTGGTTTAAGTGAAAATATCTTCTAAAGTAGGGTTAATTTCTATTTTCATAATCGTTATTTCTAATAGCTGTAATAAACAAACGATTTTACCGCCGCATGAATTACCATTTGCATTTAATCAAAATATTATGGTAGAGGATATGGAACCCAAAACTTCCGAAGCGGGTTTTTCTATAGCCGGGAACCAAGGAATAAATTCGAATTTGACTTTAAACTTGTTTAATTTTCCTTTTTGGTATCGAAAGAATGTCTTGAAGTATGTTGATTTCGGCGTAAGCGGGATTATAGCTCCGTTCGAGCCCTTTGTCTCCTTGGGTTCTGAACTGATAATTGGTAAGAAGCCAATCAAGATTGCAGCCGGGATTTATCCAATCTTGGTAACCACGCAAGATATGGAAGCAGTCATAATAATACGAAAACTAAGGAGGGTAATTATAAAGAGATGGATTGGGACTGGAATCGCCATTGGAGTATGTGATTGGTGGCAAACGAATTTACTTTTCGGGGCTGGACCAGAACATTTCAATGTCTACGGTGGTATCAGGACCAGTCCTTTGGCAATTGGTCCTTTGTTTGGACTAAATTTAAACTTTAAAGACGAATGGGCAATTCGCTCGGAAGGTGCACTTCTCTTAGCACCCCCCTGGGAAAATCAGGAAGTGGAAGTCAAAGGCACAATTTTTTCATTGGGTATTTCTTTGGTTAAAAAGTTTAACGAATTTGAAGAATAGAACAAATTTATCCGGCACTTTTTTATTGAATGAACTCAAAAGTTAATATTATTTTATTATCAGAATATCAGGAAAATGTCGTATAAAAAATTATTTGTTCTTGGTTTCACAATCATTGTTCTTAACGTGTTTATTAAACCGCCGGTTGGATTGGCTCACGATTTTCCCTTTGCTCTTCATCAGAATATTATAGTTGAAGATATGGAACCCAAAACTTCTGAGGCGGGTTTTTCGGTAGCTCGTCACCAAGACATAGCCAGGGATTCGAGCCTAACCTTATATAATTTACCCTTCTGGTACCGAAAGAATATTTCAAGATATATTGACCTTGGTTTATGCGGGACAATATCTCTGACTAATCCTATGGTCTCCTTGGGTTCTGAACTGATAATTGGTAAGAAGCCAATCAAGATTGCAGCCGGGATTTATCCAATCTTGTTAACCACGCAACATATGGAAGCAGCCATAGGAAGACTAAAGCTACCCGGGAAGCATAAGCCACTTATAAAATACAGATTTGCTGGGACGGGAATTGTCATTGGAATTTGGAATTGGTGGCAAATGAATTTAATTTTCGGCGGCGGGTCAAAACATCTTAATTTTTATGGCGGTGTTAGAACCAGTAAGCTGACAATCGGTCCTTTATCTGGAATAAGTTTTGATTTGAAAGATGAATGGACGGCTCGTTGCGAAGGGTCGGTTCTCTTTAAACCACCTTGGGAAGACCCGGAAGAAGTCAAGGGTACAAGTTTTTCATTAGGGCTTGCCATTGTTAAAACTTTTGGCGAATTCGAATACTAATATTATTCATAGATTAACGAATTATTGACAAAGCTGGATACTGAGTTATACTGAGAATAATGGTATCAAAGAGACCTATCCAGGGTTTGCGATACCGCCATTTTATATTCCAAGCCAAAATAAAAAACAAGGAGGAACAATGAAAAAATTATTACCCTTTTTAATCGTATTACTTCTTTTTTGCACCAGCACAACTTATTATAAAGGACCAAGTTTGCTGATAAAGCAAGCAGACTATCCAGAGAGCAATGCGCTTTATGTTTACGACTCGACCGAGATATTTTTAAAGCCCAATGCCTCTGGTAAAGCTATCTATCATAACTTTATCAAGATTTTTACTCCGACCGGCGCCGAAAAATTCGGCAGTGCGTCTTTTGGCTATATCACGCTGCGTGATACCATAGTCCTGAAAAAAGCAGTGGTGATAAAACCGGATGGAAAGATAATAAAGGTTAAAAAGGAAGATATTGAAGATATCCCGATGCCGGCTTGGCAGGGCTCGAAATTTTTAATTCCCAATCTGCGTATTATGAAGATAACCTTTCCTGAGCTTGAACAAGGCTGTGCAATCGAATATATGGTTGAACGAATAACTCGAAGTCCTTACCTCGATTCGGTTTTTGATTACTGGGATATTTTTGAAGCA
>JAOUPE010000208.1 GCA_029880025.1 Caldifarciminota bacterium | reverse complement strand
GGTGAAGACGGTAAAGGATTCATTTATAAAACCAGTGACGCAGGTGCAAGCTGGGATTTAGAATGGGCTGGTCCCTTGCCAAAGAGCAGTATCAGTGAACTCACAGTTCAGCCCGGTGAAAGACTCTGGGCATGCGGTGCACATAATACGATTCTGCGAGGACCTTTTATGACCAATGTATCAGAAGAGAACCTTCCACCGCAAGCCATTCCCAATCTCGTCATCTATCCTAATCCATTCAGTTCTACGGTTAGGATTAATTACCGTATTACTAAACCAGGCAAGGTAAAATTGGTTTTGTACGATGTATTAGGGCAGAAAGTCAAAACACTGATTGAAACCAAACAAGAACCTGGCAGCCATGAAGTCATATGGAACAGTAAAAATGGGTCAGGTAAAAAGGTAACACCTGGAATCTATTTCTTCCGAATGGAAACCGATGAACGTGAAATAACTAAAAAGGTCTCTTTATACAAATCAAAATAATCGGTAAATTATTTCGATTTTCTATCGGTATTAATATTTATTTAGAATTCTTTAATAAACATGAGGCTGGTTAGCATCCATAACTTAAACTTATCTTTTATAAATTTTAACTTGACCGAGATGAAAATTTGATTAACATCGGTTTTCAGAACTGTGTCAGAATTTAAGCCAAGATTAATTTTAGAGGACGGTTCGGTCTTTGAAGGAGAATCGTTTGGCTTTGATAAAAGCATTGCCGGAGAAGTAGTTTTCAATACCGGTATGGTGGGTTATCCTGAATCCTTAACCGACCCTTCCTACCGGGGTCAGATTTTGGTTCTTACCTATCCTTTAATCGGTAACTATGGTATTTCAAAACCAGGCAAGAAAAAAAGTTTGAGTGAAAATTACGAATCAGAACAAATCCAAATATCCGGTTTAATAATTTCTGATTACTCATATGAATTTTCACACTGGAGCGCAATAAAAAGTCTTGCCTGGTGGCTAAATAACGAAAATATTCCAGCCTTGACCGGGATTGACTGTCGAGCCTTGACCAAACGGTTGCAGGACAAAGGGGTCATGTTGGGTAAAATGGTTTTTCAAGATAAGGCTATACCATTTTTTGACCCTAACCAGAAGAATCTGGTCGCCGAAGTCAGTAGCAAAGAACCAATCGTCTATAAACAAGGCAAAATGCGGGTGGCTTTGATTGATTGCGGTGTTAAGCATAGCATTATCTTAAGTCTATTAAAACGCAATGTCACGGTTATTCGTTTTCCCTGGGATTTTAATATTTTTGACAATCCTTTTGACTTCGATGCGATAGTTATCTCAAATGGACCAGGTAATCCAAAAATGGTTGATAAGACGATTCAAACCATAAAGCAAGCTCTGGACTATTCTTTTCCAATATTAGGAATCTGTTTAGGCAACCAACTATTAGCTTTGGCTACTGGTGCCGACACCTACAAACTCAAATACGGACATCGTTCCCAGAATCAACCCTGTATCGAATCGAGCTCGCAAAGATGCTATATTACAGCTCAAAATCATGGTTACGCCGTAAATGAGAATACATTACCGGATGGCTTTCGAGTCTGGTTCCGCAATGCCAATGATGACACAAACGAGGGTATTCGCCACTGGAAAAAACCGATAATGTCGGTTCAGTTTCATCCTGAAGCCTCACCCGGTCCAACTGATATAGATTATATCTTTGATGAATTCCTGAGCCAGATAAAAACTTGAACGGTCACATCTCGATAAATCATATCAACCGAGCCGATGATTAAAAGAATTAAGAGAGTTCTGGTTTTAGGTTCGGGTGCGTTAAAAATCGGCGAAGCCGGTGAGTTTGATTATTCTGGTTCCCAAGCCATCAAGGCTCTCCGGGAAGAAAAAATCGAAATTGTCTTAATTAATCCCAATATTGCCACGGTTCAGACCAGCAAGGATTTTGCCGATAAAATTTACTTCTTGCCGGTCAACCCTTATTTTGTGAAGAAGGTGATTGCGAAGGAACGACCAGATGGAATACTTTTGACCTTTGGTGGGCAAACCGCCTTAAACTGTGGCGTGGAACTGGCTAAAACCGGGGTTCTAAAAAAATATCGGGTCAGGGTCTTAGGCACCCAAATCGATGCAATCATTAAGACCGAAGACCGTGCCCTATTTAAGCAGGGGTTAAGTAGTATTGGAGTCAAAGTACCTCACAGCATAGCGTTAAAGAATCCGGAATCAGCCTTAAAGGCTGCCGACCGCATCGGTTTTCCGATAATCGTCCGAGCCGCTTATTCCTTAGGCGGTAAGGGTTCGGGTATCGCCAAAGACCGTAACGAATTAGAGCTAATTGTTAAACGAGCATTAGCCCACACCCCTCAAATCTTAATTGAAGAATATCTATGCGGCTGGAAAGAAGTAGAATACGAAGTAGTTCGTGATATTTTTAATAATTGCATCACGGTTTGCAATATGGAAAACTTTGACCCGTTAGGCATCCATACTGGTGAAAGCATTGTAGTTGCGCCTTCCCAAACTTTAACCAATCAAGAATATCATTTTCTAAGGGAAATTTCGATTCGGGTAATAAAACATTTTAAGATTGTCGGAGAGTGCAATATCCAATTTGCCTTGGCACCTGATGCATTGGACTATCGAGTGATTGAAGTAAATGCCCGTTTAAGTCGAAGCTCAGCCTTGGCTTCGAAGGCTACCGGTTATCCATTAGCCTACATCGCAGCCAAACTGGCTTTAGGCTATTCATTAATCGAATTGAAGAATCCGATAACCAAAGTAACCACCGCTTGTTTTGAACCAGCCCTTGATTATATCGTCACCAAAGTCCCGCGCTGGGATTTGGGTAAATTTCAAAGAGTCACCCCTGAAATTGGTACCGAGATGAAGAGTGTTGGTGAGGTAATGGCAATCGACCGGACCTTTGAGGCATCAATCCAGAAGGCAACCAGGATGCTTAATATCGGGATATACGGTCTGGTTGGCAATAAGACTCAATTTAACCAGTTAATCAAGAAAATCCGTTATCCGACCGATAAAAGGCTCTTTGTCTTGATGGATGGTCTGAAGAACGGATTGCCCATCGAAAAAATCAATCAATGGAGTGGTATCGATAAGTGGTTTTTATTTAAACTCAAAAATGTTATAAGCTGTGAAAAGGAACTGAGAAAATACCGTCTGGCTCAAATACCAAAAGAATTGCTGCTCAGAGCCAAGAAACTGGGGTTCTCGGACAAGCAAATTGCAATGTTAATCGGTGATGGTGATGAACTTAAGGTTCGCAATCTCAGGAAAAAATCAGGGGTTTTACCGGTCGTTAAACAGATTGACACATTAGCCGCTGAATGGCCTGCCCAAACCAATTACCTCTATCTGACCTATAACGGCACCGAACACGATATCAAATTTGACCTCAGCAACAGCGTTCTGGTTTTAGGTTCGGGTGCTTATAGTATCGGCTCTTCGGTTGAATTTGACTGGTGTGGAGTTAATGCGGTCCAATCGTTAAAAAAGTTGGGTTATAATACTATTATGATAAATTTCAATCCGGAAACAGTGAGTACTGATTATGATATTTGCGACCGGCTCTATTTTGAGGAACTTAGTTTAGAACGGGTTCTCGATATTTATGATATAGAAAAACCTTTAGGCGTAATAATTGCCACTGGTGGTCAGATTCCTAATAACTTAGCCTTAAAACTCCATAAAGTTGGTGTCAGAATCCTTGGCACCAGTCCGCTCAGTATTGACCGGGCTGAGGACCGGCGCAAATTTTCCAGGCTCTGTGACCAGTTAGGTATCGACCAGCCAGCCTGGAAAGAACTGAAA
>JAOUPE010000207.1 GCA_029880025.1 Caldifarciminota bacterium | reverse complement strand
ATCACCAAAACTGACCGGAATCTGCATCCAGTTCAGTCGCCAAGTCCGAATTAACCCAGTGTAGGCGGATTCACCTGGAATAGTATTATACCAGTAACAGGTATCGTCATAACGTTGACCATAGCCAGGCCAGGAATGGAGCAGGTTCCAGTTTGTGCCGCCATCGGTCGAGTATTTCACATTGTAGCCATCATATCTGAGTTCATTTTCATACCAGTGCCAGTAAGCAAGAACTGGATTATCCATGAGAGCATAGAACTGAACTGAATTTAGTTTCCAGTCAGCATTCGCCAGATAAACGCCTGAGATATTGGTTGCCCAGCAATCTGTGCCGTTGGGTGTGCCGCCTGGTCCACCGACCGGGGTTCCCCATTGCCAGGCACCGCTTGCCGGGTCAGGAGTAAAGCCGCCATCCTGTCCTTCGAACTGTTCGATATAATCAGCCAATGCCGCCATCGCGCTTTGGGCATCATTGGAATTGTTCTCATCGACTGCCAGCATTGTTGAGCAGCTTACCGTATAGAAACCAGAACCAGGTGTCCAACTGGCAAATGATACGGTTGTCGTATCTGCACCAGCCAGACCGGTCACGGTTACGGTGTCAGCATACCCATCCGGCTCAATCGTCATCATCACATCAAAGCTATTAGCCTGAGAACCATAGTTCTTTATCAGTGCCTGGGGTGTTTGCGCACCTGCACTAATGACACCGGATGGTGCAAGGATTGACGCAACACCAACATCATTGGCTAACGGGATAATCCTTATGCAGACGACTTTATTATCCGGACTCTGAATTATTCCGAGCAGGAAGGTATCGTTGCGGAAGGTTTCACAACCGCCATGGGTGCCGCCGTAAAATGGTAACACGGTATCCAGGACTCTGATCCAACTCGGCAGGTCAAACTCATAAGTATGGTTAGGTGCGGTTGTAGCGTTGGTCGAATACATCCGCAAATTAGTATGGTCAAGTGCCAGACCATAGGTCGAGCCAATCGCCGGGTTAATCTGGTGGCAGTTTGTGCCATTCGTAGCAAACTTTACAACCGGGACGCTGAAACCAGAGCAGATGAGCGAGTCGCCGTCAAAGGTGAGCGCACGCACCACACCAGGTAAATTGCTGCCCGTAATTACGAAACTGTCAATCAGAGCATAGGTTGTGGCATTAATCTTGTGGAACTTGTTGTTTTCAAACCCAACATAAACCACATCCGAATCCGGGTCATAGGTCATGTCGCGATAGCCATAGGAACCGGTAGGATAGTACTGCGCGAATGAATCAACCACGGTCATAGTGTTGATATTAAAAATAAGAACCTGGTACGGAGCAACGTATCCACGGCTAACCCAAATCAGAGTGTCCTGAACCCCGGTAATACCGTAGATTCCAGCCGTAGTAAGACTCGGCGTCTCCCAAATAAACTGGAAGTATGTATTAGGCGGATAAATTACACCGAAATTAAGTCTTGTCGTATCATTGGCTCGGTTCTGGTCAGTAGCAAGGTTGGTGAATGCCGTCATACGGTGGGCAACCTTACTTGTGCCGACTGTGAACGAAGTGGGCATTGTCACCAGCGCCGTGTCGTTATAATTCAGCGGACCGGCAAAAGTCGTGGTCTGGTTGTAAACCTGAATCCCAGAGGTATCAATCCGGACGGTAACCGGAATATTAGATTGGGGATTAGTCCCCATGTTCTTGATTTTTACTACCGGCGTGAAATTTTCATTCGGCGCAACTCCAGAACCAGGGACTCGAATATTAGTGCAAGCCATATCATTGGTATAGGGTGGTATGCCCTTTATATACCAAAGGTCATATTGGGAACTCGGATAGCCACGCCAGACGACATAAGCATGGTCACTGTCATTCACCATTATCGAAGGTTCATATTTATGGTTAAGGCTCACGGTCAATTGTTGTGCAGCACCCCAGGTTCCGGCTGAGTCACGCTCGGCATAGCCAATCTGATAGTAGGAAGGCGAAGCGTTAGTATAGCCGCGCCAGACTGCATGCATCTTGCCGCGCGGTCCATAACAAATTTGCGGTTCATATAGGTCACGAGCCACACCAATATCGACTAAAGTGTCAACCGTTTGCCAGACTCCAAGATGTCGGTAAGTATGGCAAATCTTGTACCAAACATCAGGATTAGTCGCACGCCACAAAATGTGCGGTTCGTTAGTGATGTTATTGCACGCAATAGAAGGATAGTACTGATTCGCAGTCAAGCCGGTTGTGACATTCTCTCTTGTTCCCCACACACCACCGATGCGCGCCATGTATTGAATCTGATAATAGGTATTGAGCGGGTCATAGCTATACCAGGTGATATGCACATTGTTATCTCGTGAACCCGCAACATTCACATAGTATTTTTGATAAGTGGAAGTTGCTGAGCTATCCAGATTTATCTGTGCCTGCCAGACCCCACCTATCATCTCACGATAGGCAGCATAGTAGCTGTTAGGAGTTGCTGACCGTTCATTCCAGACCGCATGGATATTGCCATTAGGCGTGGCTGCCACGTCCGGCGTATACTTTACAGAGGTAGTCAAGGCATTAGAGAGCATAACTGATGGCGCCCAGGCATCATTACCGGTTCCAGAAGGGACGCACATCTTGTAGTATACGTAGTAAATGACTGTGGTAGTAGTGCCGCTCGCCCAGACCACATGAATATTACCGGTTGAATCGAGCGCAATCGAAGGATAGCGGTTATAGGTATAAGGCACATCGCTGCTGATTATCGTGTCATTGGACCAACCAGTTCCTGGATTGAATCGCTTGTACCAGATTGAATAGCTCGGTGAAGTGGTATGCCAGACAACATGGATTCTGCCAGCCTGGTCAACCACGATATTCTTTTGTTGCGAGTAACTGGTGTATTCAATAGTCGTATTATTGGTAATCCGAGTCTCCGGACCCCATAGCGCGGCATCGGTTTCGGCTGTTTCCAAATTGGCTTTCAACTTTGGGTTCGCTAAAATTTCCGATTCGCCTGGTGCCGTCTCAGTGGCTGATAGTTTGGATGGTTTCGAACTAATCGGCTTACCGGCGATTGCGATTAGGAATAGACAGCTTAGGAGTAGCAATGTCTTTTTGGACATATTTGCCTCCTTGGTTTATAATGTTTATCGTACAGCCAGAAAAGTTTGCACTACTTTCCAATCTCTAAATTGAAAGGGATATATCTTTTCTGTAGCTGTATCAGAAATAAATATACCTTTACCTGCAGCACAAGACTCTTCTGGCTGTAACCCTTTTTAGGGTGGATAAATCTATACTTAAGGATTTCATGTTCCACCCGGTTACCGAAATCCTCGGGTTATATTATTATAATAATAAAGTCTCAGGAAAAATTCCTGTGACTTCATTATCTATGACCAAGTATAGTTAATCAGCATAACTTAGTCTCATATATAAAGCGAGCAATTATATGAATGTTTTAATTTTTGTCAAGCAATAAATTCATGCTAATTTAATGAATAATTCATTATTTCATAAATAGTTACCAATTTGACGTTTTTGGCTCAATTAAAAATCAGGGCAAGGGTATGAATTTTATATGGAAATAGAGGGACATTTTCCGGATTTCTTTCAAAACTTGATAGCAAACTTCTTTTCTCATAAAAATGAGGGGAAACCCCTTTGAAAATAGGTACTGGGCGGTCACGAAGCACCGCAGACCCTTAGCAAACGAAGGAAAGTCCTTAAGGGTGTATTCTTTCTTTTACCTCTTTCTAAGGATGAGATATAAATCTTACCTGATTTAGGAACAAATCCGATTCTCTTTGCACTCTCTGTTTGTGATA